>NZ_JAMPQI010000016.1:0-42267 GCF_028482365.1 Providencia sp. PROV122
CGCGGGGTGGAGCAGCTTGGTAGCTCGTCGGGCTCATAACCCGAAGGTCGTTGGTTCAAATCCGGCCCCCGCAACCAATTCTTATTTTTCCTATTAAATCAATGCAATAATAAAAAAGGCAACTCACTTTTCAGCCAGTCACCTTTTCTAATTTATCGATTTTATTCTAGCGGCTAATTTCTAATCGCTAATTCGCCGCCATTACGAAAATAGGCTTTAATCCCTTGGAAGATAGATTCCGCCATCTGCTGCTGGAACTTCGCGGTTTTCAATTTACGCTCTTCTTCTAAGTTACTGATAAAGGCTGTTTCAACCAAGATTGAAGGGATCTCCGGCGCCTTCAATACCGCAAAGCCTGCCTGATCAACTTTATTTTTATGTAGCCGATTGACTTTGCCCATGCGCTTTAAAACCTCATCACCAAATTTGAGGCTGTCATTAATGGTTGCTGTTTGCACTAAATCAAGCATGGTATGGTCAAGGTAAACATCACCACTTTTGCTCACCCCACCAATTAAGTCAGCCTCGTTCTGTGTCTGAGCGAGGTAACGAGCGGTATTACTGGTGGCACCTTTAGTCGATAAGGCAAACACAGATGAACCGTGAGCTGAGCGATTGGTAAAGGCATCAGCGTGAATCGAAACAAACAAGTCTGCCTGCATTTTTCGAGCCTTAGCGACCCTAACCTTCAATGGAATAAATACATCCTCGTTACGAGTCATATAGGCACGCATTTTGGGATCTTTATCGATTAACGCTTTCAAACGGCGAGCGATTTGTAAAACCACATCTTTTTCTCGCGTTTTGTATTTCCCCATTGCGCCGGGATCTTCCCCCCCATGCCCTGGGTCAATCATAATAATAATGGGGCGATCTCGACCTGCTTTACCCGGTTTCTTCGCCTGAGCAGGCATTTTCTCTTCTAAATCGCCTTTATTATAATCTTCCAATAAGGCAAGCAATGGATCGTCCGATGTTTCTACCCCTTTACCCGGATAGAAATCTAACACCAAACGGTTTTTAAATTCAGCAACGGGCGCGATAGTAAAAATCTGTGGGCTGACTTTATTTTTGACTTCAAAAACAAGACGCACTGTTTTTGGATCAAACTGCCCGACCCGTACTAATTTTAAATGCGGGTCGCGAGATTGGATTTGAGTTCCCATCTGCTTCAGAATGTTGTTCAGCTGTACCCCTTCCAAATCGATAACGATGCGTTCAGGGTTATGCAGTACCAACTGGCGATATTTTAATGGAGCACTCGATTCTAGCGTCACGCGCGTATAACTTGATGCAGGCCAGATACGTACTGCGATCACATTTGTATTCGCAGCAAAGCCAAATGGGCTGACACTAAGCAACATAACCGCTGCCGCTCCTTGTAAAAGGCGGCGTTTAGATGGACAGTGATCTGGGTGACTCATCAATAATTCCGAACCTAAAACTGAATATCAGGTGATTTTAGAACAAAAGCCAAATAGAGGCCAGAAACATAAACTCTAGCGAATCATTCGCATACTGTCATCAAGAATACACATTTAAATATAGAGATATGTAAACCCAAATAATAAAAATGTTACAAGTCTTATCCTATATTTTGCTTGATATTTATCGCTAAAAAGAATAAAAATACATTAATAGCGAATAAAAATTCAGTTAAGAGGGTGGTTATGAAAGAGCGCAGCACCGAATTGGTAGATGAGTTTCGCCATTCGGTTCCTTATATCAATGCCCACCGTGGCAAAACATTTATTATTATGCTTGGTGGAGAAGCAATTGCGCATGAGAATTTTCCGAGTATTGTCAATGATATAGGATTATTACATAGTCTTGGTATCCGCATTATCGTAGTTTACGGCGCTCGCCCTCAAATCGAAGATATTTTAGCCGAGCATAATTATGAGGCTGTTTATCATAAACATACCCGCGTAACGGATGCGAATACACTTGAATACGTTAAGCAAGCCTCTGGTGCCTTATTACTTGATATTACGGCTCGTTTATCGATGAGTCTGAGTAACACACCTTTACAAGGCGCTCATATTAGTGTTGTCAGCGGTAACTTTGTGATCGCGCAACCACTCGGTGTGGATGATGGCGTTGATTACTGCCATAGCGGGCGTATCCGCCGCATTGATGAAGATGCTATCAATAAACAACTGGATAATGGCTCTATCGTACTTATTGGTCCGGTTGCCGTGTCTGTTACTGGTGAAAGTTTTAATCTCACTTCTGAGGAAATAGCCACTCAACTCGCAGTGAAAATGAAGGCTGAAAAGTTAATCGGCTTTTGTTCTTCACAAGGAGTCGCTGATAAAGATGGCAATATTTTATCAGAATTATTTCCCGATGAAGCCGAAGATAGGATCCAAGAGCTGGAATCCGAAGGGGATTATTATTCAGGTACTGTGCGCTTTTTACGTGGCGCGGCGAAAGCTTGCCGCCGCGGTGTTCGTCGCAGCCATTTATTAAGTTATCAAGAAGATGGCTCGCTAATCCAAGAGCTCTTTTCGCGCGATGGCATTGGTACGCAAATTGTCATGGAAAGCGCCGAACAAATCCGTCGTGCTAATATTAATGATATCGGCGGTATTCTTGAGTTAATTCGCCCTCTTGAGCAGCAAGGCATCCTTGTAAGACGTTCACGGGAGCAACTTGAGATGGAAATCGATAAATTTACGATCATTGAACGAGATAACTTAGTGATTGCTTGTGCGGCTCTCTACCCTTACCCCGAAGAAAAACTGGGGGAAATGGCTTGTGTCGCCGTGCATCCTGACTACCGTAGCTCTTCGCGGGGAGAAGAACTTTTACATCGTGTTTCCCTACAGGCTAAGCAATTAGGGTTAGCAAAGCTATTTGTTTTAACCACACGTAGTATTCATTGGTTCCAAGAAAGGGGCTTTATTCCCGCAGAGATTGAGATGTTGCCATTGAAAAAACAGGCGCTATATAACTACCAACGCCGTTCTAAAATTTTGATGCTAGATTTACATGCAAAAGCCGATAAATAGACTTTAGCTCGACTAACCTGACAATTTACTTACTGTCAGGTTAGTCAATCAACCTAGGCGATTTGTACCACTCTTGATTTTTGGCATAGCGGTATGCTATCGATTAAAGGTTGTAGCAGTGATGACATTTCGGCAAATGATGCGCCATAGAAATAGAACGCTGTTTCTGTAGGGCCTTCCCACACACCATGGATCGCACCAATATCTTCTACAGCCTCGTCTAATTTATCGAAAATATCGTTAATATCGCTATTTTCATAAACTTCGTCGGGCAAATCAGTACCATTTAAATAAAGGGCTAACCCTTCTTCATCACCAAATTCAATCACAGTGTCTTCACCATGAATAACTAAACGTGATCCTTTCGGCGCCAACATGGATGAAAACAATTGAATAATTAAGCTGATATTTTCATCATTCGCCTCTGCAACAGATAACTCAATATCACACTCATCAATTTCACCATTGTCTGAAAGTAACGTGCCACCACCTGTCACATGAATATCTTTTTCCATACTTTGCATAACATGCATAAAGGCATCTTCTAAGTCTGCACGTCTTTCTGGCTGAATTCTCGCTTTAAGCGTGACTGTTATTGCCGTCGTTGTTGGCTGGGTATCCATATTATTACCTTTTGCATTTAAGTCTAATTATGTAGCCAAGGCTACTACGTTTATTTTACATTCATGAGCTGTATTGCTAAGCCACTACGTCGTTTCGTCGGTGTCTCAATGGCACGGCGTAAAATCTTAATCGTGCAATACAAAGAAAGTTCTTTTTTGGCGCGAGTTATTGCAGTATACACAAGCTCTCGAGTGACGACTGGTGAATATACCTTCGGTAGTACTAAGGCGGTATGAGCAAACTCTGAACCTTGTGATTTATGTACAGTCATTGCATATGCTGTTTCATGTAAAGGCAACCGATTAGGTTGGATCCCCTTAATTGAGCCATCGGGATACTGAAAATAAGCTCTAAGTGCCCCTTCTTCATCAGGCAGGATTATCCCTATATCGCCATTAAATAGCCCTAATGGACTATCATTTCGGCTGATCATAATTGGCCTACCTGCATAATGTTTATTTATTTGGTTTAATGGCCGATGAATAAGCCCCTGCCGATGAAGCAGTTTTTCTAATTTTTCGTTTATCCCTGTTACACCATAGGGGCCATCTCTCAAAGCTGTCAACAAACGAAATTGATTAAATTTAAATAAAATCTCAGCCGGATCCTGTCTAGCTTTTACTGATAGAAGATAATCTCGATAGAAATTAGATGCCGCTATCAACATCTGTGCATAATCATCCTCACTTTCTTGTAAATAAGTATGCACGTCATTTAATGTGCTGTTTAATAACTTTTCAGCACGCTTGGTATCTCCATCATTAACCGCAAAAGCAAGCTGCCCGATACCCGAAGAAGCCGAAAAACGGTAACTTTTACGCAGTAGGCAGAGGCTATCTCTGATCAAAGGGCCTGTATTTGATGTAAAGTGATCGAGTGCGTATCCTGTCAGTTGAGCCAATTCTTGGGCACGTTGGGGGCTATATCCTTGATCCGCAAATTGGCAAATATCTCCAAGTACAGCCCCCGCTTCGACGGATGCTAATTGATCTTTATCCCCTAAAAAGATCAATTTGGCATTTACTGGCAAGGCTTCGATTAATTTACCCATCATGGGTAAATCCACCATGGAAGCCTCGTCAACAATCAAAATATCCAGTGTTAATAAATTATCACGGTGATAGCGGAATTGCTGGCTTTCAGGTTGTGCCCCTAATAGCCTATGCAGTGTTTTTGCCTGATTAGGCAACATATGTCGCTCTTCATCGGTCAATGACAAGCCATCGAGTGCTGCCCCCAACGACTCTGTTAAACGTGCCGCAGCTTTACCTGTCGGCGCTGCTAATTCAATTTGAATACGTTGTTTATTCTCTACAGCCAATTTAACCAATGCCGCTAAAATTCGAGCAACTGTGGTTGTTTTCCCCGTGCCAGGCCCCCCTGAAATCACGGAAACTCGGCTAGTGACAGCCACTGCGGCAGCTATTTTTTGCCAGTCAATTTCATCACTTTGCGGGAAAAGAGCGTCTAATATTCCTTTAATGCGCAGAGCATCATATTGAGGTAGTCCGGTGTGTGAAAAGTAGTCTGAAACACTTTGCTCATATTGCCATAGCCGCTGAAAATATAAAAACTCCCCCGATAACACCAAGGGGGATAATTCACTTTCCCCCGCTAGGCAGACAAAAGGAGCATTTTTAACTAGGTGATAAATGGTTTCTGGATCAGGTGTACCTATTGCGTGCCAAAATTCGTCTGCAAGTTCAGGATGGCGCCCTGCAAACAGTTTTTCCTGACTGAAATCAGATAATGACAAGCAGACATGCCCCGCCATCGTCTCAGCACTCAATAATGCGGTAAGCAGTAATAATGTTGGGTTTTGCTCTTGTGTAATGTTATAAGCAAACTGGATATCAAGGGGAGTGAATAATCGCGCTTCGAGCGCTTTATTAAACAGCGCTTTCATCATGGCTCACTTCCCTCTTGTGCGTTACGAAATAGTTGGTCCAGTTCGTCGATAAATGCCTTTTCTGGCCGATAATAAAAAATACCATTTTTTGACTCTGCCCGATCAATGCCACGAAGAAAGAGGTAATAGACGCCACCAAAATGAACATCATACTGATAGTTAGGTAATCGCTGTTTAAGGTAACGATGCAGCGCTAATGAATATAATTGATATTGAAGATCATAACGGTGGTCAATCATCGCTTCAGCCATCGCAGATTGCGTATAGCTAGCCGCATCATCACCGAGGTAATTTGATTTATAATCAAGGAGATAAAATTTCCCTTTCCATAAAAACGTTAAATCGATAAACCCTTTTAAAATACCTTGTACTTTTTCAAAATTAAGCGGAGGGCAAGCCGCAGATAGCGGATCATATCGATGAGTAATGCGATCAACATCTTCAGCTTGAAGCAAGTTATCAATAGGAAGATAAAACTGTAGTTCATCTAACATATCTTGAGGCGCTAATGCAGACAAGCATAAACCATCATCTGCCAGTGGCGCATCCACAATAGCCGCCAACCATGCCTGTAACATGTCAGCCCATTTGGTATCAAACCCTGCTCCTTGCAATTTCTCAACTAACCATTCAAGGGGGATCTCTTGTGAAAAGTCCATTTCTTCCATAAGTTCATGAAGAAAAGTTCCCGGTGCAGTTCCGCGGGGAAACAGATGTGGTGTCAACGTAAATTCATCGATTTCTGGTAAAGTGGCATCTAAGCTAGCTTCCACATCTATTTTAGGTGCCAGTGAGGTCGCAAGCTGCTCAGCACTTATCGCTTGCTCATTACCACTGCCACTATGACCACTGCTATAGCTCAACCCTGAATAACTGGTTACTCTCCAATGGTAGTCAAAGAAGCGAGTAATATCCCTAGCTGACAATGACTCATTATCATCTTGATCAAAAGACATTGAGATAGATTCTGTATACTCAATGCGCTCCACACTAATCGCAGTACCGGCGAGCTCTGCTAATCCTTTATTGAGTAAGCTAAAATCCCCTGCTTCTCCCTTTTGAATTAAATACCCCAAAGCAGATAAGTGTAGGTCGGTTTCACCACTTTTCTTGCGGTTACCTTTAATTATTGGCGCAATACCAACACTACAATGATAGATTGCACGTGTTAAGGCAACATAGAGTAGCCGTAAGTCTTCCGCCAAACGCTCTTCATCCGCAAGCGCAACGTTCTCTTCACTATCATCTAAGTCTAAATGAGTGCCGTAATTCTCCCTGTCATGGTACAGCGCCTTTGATTGTGGTAAAAAATTACTCGCAAATGGCAGCCAAACAATCTTGTATTCAAGGCCTTTTGATTTGTGGATGGTACTGATTTGAACTAGGTGTTTATCACTTTCTAAACGCATTTGCTGTGCGTTCGATTGATGATCAGGATGAGCAATTTGCTGTGTTAACCAACGCACTAATGTGTGCTCACCTTCTAATTGAAGAGACATCTCTTGAAGCAGTTCACCAATATGCATCAAATCCATTAAACGACGTTCACCTTCCACGGCAGAAAGCAATGATTCTGCAATATGGCGCTCCGCCATCAGAACCCGAAGCATCGGCAGAACCCCGCGCTTACGCCAAATTAGCGCGTATTGAGAAAACTCATCCACCAGCGCTTCCCATGCCTTTTCATCGTAATTTAGCGCATCAATCTCTTTGGCGTTTAGCCCTAAAGTTCCCGTTGCTAGTGCACTACGTAAAATACGCTCTTTTTCTGGCGACAGTACCGCTTGTAAAATCCATAAAAGGTCACGCGCTTCTTGGGTCGCAAAAACACTTTCTCTATTCGATAGGAAGACAGATGGGATACCCAACTGATTGAGTGCATCACGGATCAGTGTTGCTTCACGTCGGCTTCTCACCAAGACTGTAATATCAGCCGCAGAAACCGGATGTTGTTTTCCATCACTATGCTGAAATAAGCTTGTTCCCTCAGCTCCCCCTTGTAACCATTGACTGATCTGTGCGGCGCATTGTGATGCCATTGTTTGCTCATAATCAGCAATAGAAACCGCTTCTGCATCAATTTGCCAAAATGTTAGCGCTTTTACTGCTTGACCATGATGCTTTAATATCTTGCCCGCATTTTTGGCTGCAAAGTTGACAGGGTTAAATGGGATCTGCTCAAAAATAAAAGGTTTTTCGCAATGGCTAAAAATACGGTTAACAGCTTCAACCATTTGCTCGGAGGAGCGATGGTTAGTTTCTAGTGTATAGTGAGCACTAACCTGCTTTTTCGCTGCAATGTAAGTAAAAATATCAGCGCCGCGAAACGCATAAATAGCTTGTTTAGGGTCACCAATAAATAACAATGCACTATTTTCAACCTCATGATAAATCCGCTGAAAAATACGATATTGTTGAGGGTCGGTATCCTGAAACTCATCAATCATCGCAACAGGGAAACGCTGGCTAATGGCTTTAGCTAAGTAATCTCCGCCCTGCTTTTTTAATGCGTTATCTAAGCGAGTGAGCAAATCATCAAACCCCATTTCGCCTCTACTGTGTTTTTCTCGGGCAATGTTTTGCCTAACTTCTGTTATGGCAACGGGAATAATCAGATCTTTAATGGTTAGGGATTGCGAAAGAAGTTCATCAATGAGCGCGAATACCTCGTGCTCAGGGCCTGAGCCACTTTTCGATTTATCATGTAAGGCAGCTTGCGAAAACCGAATAATTTCTTTTGGCAGTTGGTAATCTTGTGTTTCTTCCTCTGCCCAGCGTGCCATTTTATCTAACCAGCTCGGTAAAAAGCGCGAGCTATAACTACGTTTATCAACATCCGAGCTAACAATCCGTTTTTCAATTTCAGAGCACCCTGCTAGCCATAAAGACTTCACTTGAGTAATGAGTTCGATTAAACGCTGGTGACGCTCTTCAAAGGTTTCTTTATTTGGCGTTTCATTAACTATGTATGGCATATCACCTTGTAAAAAAGGCTTAATATCCGCCAGTAATGCTTCCGGACTATTCCATTGTGACAAAACAACTTTTGCCATTGAATAATCGAGTGGATAGAAATGACGCCGCCAAAAATCAGCACAAGCTTGCTTTTGAATCGGAAGTTCATCTTGGATCATCGTCTGTTCAAATAAAACGCCTGATTCAAAAGCATTGTGAACTAACATTCTCTGACAAAAGCCATGAATGGTATAAATCGCAGCTTCATCCATTTGACGCTCAGCGGTAAGTAACCAATTTATGGCAAACTCACGTTGCTCTGGTGTTGGAATTTGCGAGAGTAGCTCTAAATATTCCGGCTCTTTTTCGAAACCGACCCCATCACGGATACAAGCAAGGCGCATTTTATGAATTCGCTCACGTATACGCCCTCGTAATTCATTAGTTGCGGCTTCTGTAAATGTCACTACGAGAATTTCTTCAACTGTAAGAGGTCGGGGGAAAGCATTCTCCCCCCCTAACCCTAATAGTAAACGCAGATAGAGTATCCCTATCGTATAGGTTTTGCCTGTACCCGCAGAGGCTTCAATTAACCGTTGGCCTTGTAATGGTAACGAAAAAGCATCTAACAATTGGGAACTTATCTGCATTTTACTCACTTCGCATCTTCCTTAACTGGCAAGATTTTTTGAAATTCTGACGCATTCGGATAGAACACCCAGCCTTTTAGTGGTGCATATCCTGTTTTTTCATTGACATCTTGACCAATAACTTGAGATGCCAACGCTAACCCTTGACGTTTCATCACCGCTTTTTGGTAGTACTCAATCACTTGCTGCTGAGTCACTTTCTCAAATAACGCGAGTACTTTCTCTCGGGTATCGAACGTAAAAATATTGCGGTTAAAGTCTGAAGAATAACGTCCAACCTCTTCATAGAAAGTTTGTGGAGGTTGTTTCATTTCAGTAATAATCGATTGTTTATACTGTTCAAACTCTTGGGCTGGTAGTTTGTTCAGCTTATCGAGCGCAACTTGATAAAACTCTTGGTAACGAGAGTTCAAGTAGTCCGGTGTTTTTGCGTTACTTTGCAATAAGAAACCAATTCCCCACTGGTCACCTAACCCAACTTTGAAAGCAAAAACCGCATACCCAAGTTGCTCATTTGTTCTTAGTTGATCGTAAAACCAAGGCTGAATGATATTAGACAGAAGGCCAGACAATACCGCCCCTTCAATACGGCTATAACCTTCAGGGATAAATATCTCTGCCAAAGCGTTATCTGTACTTTGAGCTTGGTGATGGAAATCCGCTAAATATGGTTTATCAACAACGACGATATCACCACGCCACCAATTTGTTCCTTTGCTCTTAAGTAACTTTTGGGCATCTTGGATCACTTTCACGCTTTGTTTATCGGTTAAATTACCAATAACCATCGCCTGTAGCGCTGCACTATCCACAACTTTGCTACGATAATCTGTAATATCTTTTAGCGAAATGCTATCAAGCACTGATAACCGTTCTTCTTGCTCAAAATAAGGTACGGTATCGATACGACGCAGTGGTTGCATCGCTAATTCATAAGCTTTGGCATTATTAGCAACTTTAATTTGCTCCTGATACCAAGATTTCGCCTGAGCCAGTTCCCTTTCGGTAGGTTCAAAGCTGACATAAAGCTTGGTCATTGATAAAAACAACTCAGGTAAATGCTGTGTATAACCACTCGCATTAAACTGTAAGCCAAGTCCTTGGGAAACAGAAACAGACATCCCAGCAACGGATGCTTGGTATTGCAATTCATCCATTTTTAAAGAAGCAATATATTGCAGTAACGCGCCTGTCACTTGCGATTTAGCATCCTGCATCCCCTCTTTCGTTCTAAGAGATAAATTAATTGTTGCCTTCGGTTCGTCCGCGAAATATTGGCTAGGCATATAGAGCACTCGAGTGTTATCTGTTTGATAGATAAGCTCTGGGTGCTTATATGTCTTATCAACCTTAATTAATGACAAGTTATCAGGAATGTATGGGTTTAATTCAGGCAATCTAAATTTCATTTTAGATTCCAATTTATCCCATTGTGCTAACTGCTTTTCTGTAATTTTATCAACCTGATAAGGTGCATTCACAAAGTAAGCTTTTTTGTTATGAGGCTCATCCGGGCTAATAAACCAAATCCTCGCATCTTTTGCCGTTAATTCAGATAGACGAGCCTTAATGGCAGCAGGATCATACTTGTCTGCAATATAATCTGAGTCCAGTACATGCTTCACTGGTACATTGATCATTTGGTCTGATAACCACTCAATGTAATTCATATCTCTGACAATGGAGCCATAACGAAAAGAGAGATTCAGTACATTGGCAATTTCTTCAAAATAATTTTTATTAATACCGTCTTTTTTCAGTAAATCGATATAAGAGAAAACAGCCGCAATAATCTGATCGCGCTCTGCTAACCCTTTATCGGTTAACGTAATATAAATTGAGAAAACACCATCATTGCGATCTGCATTTGGTGTTGATGACGCACTGATCCCTTCGGCAAGCCCTTGAGATATTAACCAATCAGCAAGCGTACCTGGGCTGCGATTCCCAATTAGGTAACCAATATACTCATCACTTTTACTACGAAAGTCAGCCATATTGTTTTTTATACTAAACTCAAGCTGAATTGCTTTTTGTGGCTGAGCGGGAACATAGTGAATGATGATCCCCTTTTCGTTATCTGTAACGGCTGGCACATCTGTCGATGGTGCAGTGACTTGACGATCTGGGATGCGTCCAAAGGTTTCTGCTGCTATTTTTGCCAATGACTCTATAGACTGGTCGCCATAAAGCACACCATTCATCAAATTTGCAGAGTAGTATTGCTTATAAAAACCCACCAGCTCTGCTTGTAATTTACTGTTCGGTTTATCTTGTAGCGTCTCTAAGTTTCCACCGGAAAAACGTGAGTTCGGATGCTGAGGATTTAACGTTTCCGAACGAACCTGCCATAACCGCATGCCATCACGGGAGCGCGCCATCGTCAGTTCAGCATTGACCGCATTACGCTCTCTGTCTGCATTAGTTGGGTCGAGCAATGGATCTGCCAATGCATCAGCCAATCGATCGGTTGCTTGTTGAAGTGCACTATTTTCAACTTCCAAATAATAAGCAGTACGATGAGCGGCAGTACTTGCATTATGACTACCACCGTGTTTTTGCAAAAACTCAGACAAACTGCTTGGTTCTGGATATTTTTTAGAGCCCATCAACACCATGTGTTCTAAATAGTGCGCTAACCCCAATTGACTATCTGGATTTTCTAGACTTCCAACAGGAATGGATACCGCCGCTAATGACTTTGTCGCTTTAGGATCGGACACCAATAGAACAACCATGCCATTATTTAACTTGATGGCTTGATAAGTTCTTGGGTCATTTTCACTCTTATTGATAGTCTCAGGTAAAACTTGCCAAAGGGGTTGTGCGGCTACCGCTCCCCCCCAAGCCACTAAGGCCAACAACAAGAAAAATTGAGCGATACTTTTGGATAAACGTAGCATCCTTTAATGCTCCCCTTTTTATTTTAAATGTTCTGCCATTGGCAGAAGGTAACGCTGAGTATTTTCCAACAGCGCCTGAATTAAGTTCTGATCGATGTTTCTACAAACTCGTAAAACATAATCGTCTTCCATTTCACCTCTTTTCATTGAAGAACCTTGAAGACTTTGCATTAATGCGGACAGTGCTTTTTGCTGAATCTCCTCAGAAACAAAGTCATACTGTTTGCTCTTTTTATCAAAGCAAGCGGACAACCAGTTCCAACCGCTTTGATTTAACAATAATAGTGGTGAATTTAGCCCATCACAGTAACCTGTGATTAATTGCTCTAAGTATTTTTTCGCATCGTCTTGTTTTACACTAGAAAAGTGCCAAATGCTATTCTCTCTACCAAGCGCGATACTCTCACCTTCAGCGATAGCAAAATTAAATAATAAGTGTTCAACCCACAGCTGAACGCCATCATTTGCGGTTAAATAGGCAGGCCGATAGCGCAACACCCCTTTTTCATGAATATTCTTTAATACCCCATTAATTTTGATGCCATTAATTTGAATATCAATAACGTGATCAAATAGTTGTGCATTCTGCTCTTTAATCTTCTCCGCAAGTGGCGCAATATCCTTAACTTGCTGCTCCCAAAAAAGCTGACCAAATTGTTTTGCAGGTAGCTGCCCCGCCGCCCTTAATGCCTGATATAAAGGTGCCGGATTCTCATCTTTAATGAGTAAGGCTAAAAGTCGCTCATTCACTTTATAGCGCTGTAACCTATCCAGAATAAAAGGTTCATCTTCTGGTAGCTCTGTTTCTTCAATCGTAAAATGAATTTTTAAGCGCTGCTGGAAAAAAGCCCTAATTGGGTGCCGATAGAAGCGTAACAGTTGTTCAATCGAAATATCGGTCACTGGCTCTCGTTCATCCAAGGTAGAGATAAATGATTTGTTCCCTTGAAAAGTTGTTTTGGCCGCTGGTAACCACTCACTCGCAAAGCTTTGATAGGGTGAATTAGCTATAAAGTTTTCTTTCGCAAATGGCACTCTATTGTGTTGGAACACCAAATGCTCTTTTAATTTTATCGCGCTGTCATCAATATTAAGGGCTTCATCGCCTTCCAGACAGAAACTCTGGCAAATATAATCTAACAACTCGGTAACCAATACCGATGGGTTACACACCTGATTATCCTGGATAGATAAGCCGATATAACTGATATAGAGCTGTTGTGCAGCTGAATTCAATGCTTCCAAAAACAGATAACGGTCATCATCCCTACGCTTCCTATCCCCTCTAGCTGGTTTTTCTGCCATTAAATCGAACCCTAATGGCGGAATTGTTCGAGGATAGATACCATCATTCATGCCTAGCAAGCAGACCACCTTAAAGGGCACTGAACGCATAGGCATTAGTGTACAAAAATTGATAGCTCCCGCTAAAAAGCGTTGGCTGATCTTCTCTTCATCGAAACAGACTGCCAATTCATCCCGAATTAAGCGTAAAGGCACCTGTTCATCATAGCCAGAGCCCTGCGCATTTTGGATAACTTTATGCCACTGCTCTGTAACAAGAGTAAGTACTAACTCAGCATCTCCGTCAACGTGAAAGAAGCTGTCAATTAGCTGCTGGCAAACCTCTTTCCACTCATCAAGAGTTCTTTCAATGTCTAGTAAGGTTCGCCATTCTTTTAGTGTATTCACTAATAAAGCGAGTTTACCTGCTAATTGAGCAGCTAAACCACTACTCTCATCATACGGTAAAACATCATGCCAAGGGCCATATCGACTGTCCATCGCATAACCTAACAGCATGCGACTTAAACCAAACTCCCAGGTATTTTGCCCTATCACTGGAAGCGATAAAGCGCGAACGTTATCATCATCCAATCCCCAGCGGATACCTGACTCATTAACCCACCTGCGTAACAAGCCTAATTCCCTTTCATCAATATCAAAGCGTGCAGCAAAAGCAGAGACCTCAAGTAATGTGAGTACTTGCTCCGTTGAAAAACGGCTTTGAGGCAGGTCGAGTAACAGTATAAATGCCTGTAAGATTGGGTGTGCTTGTAAGGCTTTTCTATCTGAAATAGAAAACGGGATATATCGCTTAGACGCGGTATTACCAAAGACGGCTTGGATAAATGGAGTATAACTATCAATATCCGAAACCATCACAATGATATCCCTCGGGGTCAATGAGGGGTCTTGTTCAAACAGCGCCAATAATTTGTCTTGTAAAACTTCCACTTCCCTTTGAGCACTGTGGCAAGAATGAAATGTGACGGATTGATCAGATAAGGTTAATACCCGCTTATTTTGACTTGTATTGTAATCCGTTAATGTGGTTCCTAGCTGAGCATGGTTTTCGAGATCTAAAATGTCTTGCTGCAAATGCTCTAGTAAACAACTACGATCGGTATCCACAAATGCTGAAATTTCATTTGCACCATCGATTTGTGAAATAAAATAGAGGTTATCTCTCCCCAATTTTCCCCATGATGCCAGCAGTGGGTTCGCTAACTCTTGCTCTCCCTCTGCATTAAATAACCCTTGAGCATGCTCATCTATTTTAAAACGTGATATTTCATGCTTATCAATATAATGATGCAGTTTTCTTTTTTGAAGTTTTGCGAGAAAAGCGTGGCTATGGATATCCCCCCAATAGTAGCGGCAAGGGTTAGTAAACATTAAATGGATATCTGTGTGTTCTGCAATGGCATTCAATGCTTGCAGGTAAACAGGTGGTAATGAAGAGATACCGCAAATAAAAATGCGTTTTGGTAGAGCATCTCGTACGCCCTGAGTGGTGGACAATTTATCGATAAAGCTCTGATAAAGATTCGCTCGGTGCCATGGGGATTGCCCAAGTGAGTCAGTATAAGCAACTAACCGCAGCCATAACCGTTTCTGCCATAGCTGATTGGTTCCTAAACCATCAATAAGCTCATTTTGTTGCCATTTTTCAATCCACTGAGGCCGATATACTAAATATTGGTCAAATAGATCCGCGACACGCCCAGCAAGTTGATGTAGCTTACGTTTATCTAAGTCATTATGAAGGTAATGGCGTAGTGGCTCAAATTCATCTTCATCGATCACTTCAGGTAAGATTTTCATCAACTTCCATGTCATCGCCTGCTTAGTGTAAGCGCTCTCTTTTGGTATATCCGGTAATACCCGTCGAAACATATCCCAAATAAAGGTTGCCGGTAATGGATAATAAATATTCGCTGCTATTCCGAAGCGTTTTGCTAATTCTATCTGTAACCATTGAGACATACCGGGGCTTTGTACCAAGATTATCTCTTGTTCGAACGGGTGAGAAAGAGGCTCATTCTCCATTAAGTGAGCTATCAGTTCCTTTAACAGCTCTAACTGATTAGAATGATAAACCTGAAACATTGTTATCTCCTGTTCTACAAAACCAGCGGTTTAGAGAAAGTGCTTGCCTAGTCGTTGATAGGGTTACTTTGATATCACGACAACCATCTAATACGGTGAATGTCTGTGAGCTTAGCTGCCAATCGGGGTACATACCCCCTGAATTTTCAGGGATGGGCACCACACCTACCGTTGTGCGTTCCAAATTGCTCTGTAACTCTCTTAATGCTATTGAATTATGAAATATCCAATTGAAATTCAAGGTAATATATTGGCTGTAGTTTAACAGAGCAATTAACAAAATAGCAAAAACAACGAGGGCGATCATTGATTCTATTAATGCGAAACCTTCCTGTTGACTGGTGGGCGACCTCATGAACAAAATCCTTTTTGATTAACAGGGCAATAATCCAACCAACCTTTTATACGTGGCCTGACTTTTTGGGTTTTAGAGATAGGCGCGACCCAACGATAAACCGTCACATAGTGCCGCCCTTTATATAGACCTTTGCCCGATAAAACAAACTGCCCACTCTTATAATGTTTAATACAGCTCACCCACGTTTGAGTTGGTGGTCGTTGGCATTGCCAATTTGCCCCTCTGTACGTCGTTAACCGCCAAGATTGCTTTAACCCCCACGCTAGCGCTGATTCTGCTTGGTTAAAAGCTTCGATATAGTTTTTTTCACGAAAAAACTCATCACGGGCATTATCTTGATAAAAATGTAAGGTTTTTAATAATAATAACCCCATAGTCATCAACACAATGACCATGACTAACGCAATGTTTCCTCTTTGCTCCCCAACTCGCCTCATCGTAAGTTTCTCAGCAAAACAGCGGTACGATAATGCAGCACTTTGTGAGGCAAATGAGGGCTTTCAATATCAAGGCTCATTTCAAGTATTGATTGTGATTGATCCCAAGTAAATCTCATTGAATTCACTTTAATCATTAAGGGGTCAAACAAGGATAACCACCGATTGCCATCACAATCCATCACATTACGGTTTGACTCTAATTTTCTATCATTGAGCCGGTAACCAAAAAAATCAGACTCCTTATTTCTGCCTCTGACAGGTCTCCATGTACCTGATAAATTTTGGTCGTAAGCGAAAATAATGCAGGAATTAGGGTGACGACCTAAAAATTTAGCACCGATCTTGATAGGCTCTCCTTGGCAAGAGAAACTACTACAATAGCCAATACGCCTAAAATCCTTTTCCATATTAATAAGCACCTGCCTAACCTCCCTATCTACCTGATACTGAATATAAGATTGGTGAGTCTGTTTAAACAAATTCGGGAGAACAGCAATGGCAGCAAGACAAACTAAGCTACTGATAGCCATTGCTATCAATGTTTCAACTAAGGAAAAACCGTGTTGTTCATTGATTTTCATAAGAGAAACTCAACAACGCGGAATTCCAGTCAGTTTATCATTGCTACACACCCTGATCCGCCCCATCGCTGACATGAATACCGTGATCTGCCCAAAATCATTTTTCAATTCAAGACGAAAAGAGTGGCTAGTCCCTTGCTTCCCATAAAAATCAACAGATAAACGAGAAGCCGTTTTAATTTCAATGCCTTCAAATTGGGTCGATGCTAATGCTGCAATGGATTTTCTAGTTCCGGCCTCTTTGATGCTTAACGTCCATTCTCCTTGAGAGAGTGCTATCGATAAAATGCGATGTCGATTTAAATAAACACTCTCCATCAAATGACGGTAAATAAATACGGTAACCTGCCGTGCAGCATCAATTAAGCGTAACTTTTGCTGTTGTTGCTGCCAGTTATATAACGCGGGCAACAAAGCTAAAGAACAAATAAATAACACCACTAAAAGCTCAATGAGCGTGAAGCCTTTCTCTCCTTTCACTATTCGAATTTCCATATATCGCCGCCATTATCTTCGCAAAATGTGCACTTAATATTGTCGACGATGGCAAATAAAAACAGCGTGATTAGTTCACTCTACATAGCCTTTCGCAAACTATTATGAAATTCATAATAGCTGTTTCGTTATTTTAGGAAGCGCTTCGCAAAAAATGATGAGGGCGAAAAAAAGAGGTAACAAACTGAATTTGGAAAAGGTAAAAAAAAACCAAGGCGCGGTTCAAAATGACCATACGCCTTGGTTTATCAACGTATCTCTAGGTTGCGTTATACCGTAAATGGATACTTGATAGCTTCGTGGCACTGATACCCCTCTAGGGTGAAGTCATCAGTGCTAACCCAAGTTTCAATATCTTCCAACGTTTTAATTTGAGGGTTTATCGATAATGAAGGCAAAGGGAAAGGTTCACGCTTCAACTGTACATCACGCATCAATGGCAATTGGTTTTCATAAATATGCGCATTCACAATTTTATGGTACGCCTTACCTGCTTTATGACCCGTAATTCGTGCCATTAATGCCAATAATACAAAGCACTGCACTTGGTTAAAGTTTAAACCTAGTGGTACATCACAACTACGTTGATAAGAGGTCAAATGGAGGGTATCACCTAATAATGAAAATGTATGGGTGTGCATGCAAGGACGCAGACACCCCATTTCAAATTCACCGGGGTTATAAAAAGTAATGATTTCAGCGCGGTCATCAATACCATTTTTTAGGTTATTAACTACCTTTTTAAGCTGATCAAGGTGTGAACCATCAGGACGTTGCCAAGAGCGACCTTGGACACCGTATACACGCCCCATATCATCTTCACCTTTTCGATGGGGATTATTTAGCCATGCTTGGTTTTCATTAGCATTAGCATTCCATGTATTACAGCCAATTTCACGAAACTGAGCAGCGCTATCATAGCCACGTAGGTAGCCTAATAGCTCGGCAATAGCTGCCTTATAAAAGCTTTTTCGGGTCGTGATTAATGGAAACTGGTTATTCGCAACATCATATTCCAGATCAGCATTAATCACAGTTAAACAACGTACCCCCGTACGTTTATTTTCAACCCACTGGCCTTCATCAATGATGCGCTGACATAACTCAAGATACTGCTTCATAATCACTCTCTTACTCAATAGGCTACAAAATTGCCGATAACTGTAACCTTATAATATTAATAGATTTTAACTAACGCGAAGTACCGCTTGGCGGCAAATAAATCAACCACTCAGGTTGTGGCTAATGTGAGGAAACTTAGCCGACAACCTAACTACTTGGAGTATGACAACCCTATATTGATTTATTTACTTGGCTGCTGCTCTTTATTATCAGGCTTATGTGCGGGAACATTTTTACCATACTTATATGCCCAAATGATCATCAACACACCAATAATAATCATTGGTATTGATAAAATTTGGCCCATACTGATCCCACTGAATAAGCCTAGCTGAGCATCAGGCTGCCTAAAGAACTCAACGATAATGCGGAATGCACCATAACCAATTAAGAATAAACCTGAAACACTGCCCATTGGGCGAGGTTTACGGACAAATAAGTTAAGGATAAGGAATAACACAACGCCTTCTAAAAACATCTCATAAAGTTGAGATGGGTGGCGAGGAAGCACGCCATACTGCTCTAGAATAGGGATTAATGAAGGGTCTTGTGCCGCAAGTTGAATATCTTCACTACGGGAATTAGGGAATAAAAATGCCCATGGGGTATCAAGTGTTACACGCCCCCACAACTCACCATTAATAAAGTTACCTATCCGCCCCATGCCAAGACCAAATGGGATCAGTGGAGCGACAAAATCTGAAACTTGCAAAAAACGACGGCGTGTACGATGCGCAAACCACATCATTGCACAAATAACACCAATTAAACCGCCATGGAACGACATGCCGCCATCCCAAACCTTAAATAAATAAAGGGGGTCATCTAAAAATACAGGAAGGTTGTAGAAGAAAACATAGCCGAGTCTTCCACCGACAAAGACACCTACAAAGCCAATATAGAGTAAGTTCTCAACCTCATTTTTTGTCCAACCGCTATTAGGTTTGCTTGCACGGCGACTAGCAAGCCACAATGCGAAAACAAACCCTACAAGATACATAAAACCATACCAGTGTAGTGATACTGGCCCAATTGAGAACATTACGGGATCAATTTCCGGAAATGCTAAGTAGCTGTTACTCATCGTTCCCCACTTTATTTGTTAATCTAAAATCATAGCGCATCATAGCATAGCTCATACGCAGGTGAATAAGGCAGATTAGATCCCGCCTCGAGCAAAGCCACCAAGCCCATTTTTCTCCATAAATAGACTTATTATTTGCCTAATACTGTCGCTTGTTTCCGCAGTTAAAAGCTCAGGCACTAGCTGCTCAACTTTTTCAGGCTGTAGCCCTCGAATAAGATACTTCACTCTTGGTACGCTTCTTCCACTCATACTTAAGGAACGATAGCCTAATGCAATTAACGCCATCACCCCAAGGGGTTGCCCCGCCATTTCACCGCAAACACTGACTGATATCCCAACCCGTTGACACTCTTCATGAACTTTTGCTAAAAAACGGATCATTGAAGGATGGAGGTTGTCATAAATGGTGGCAACATGCGTATTGTTGCGGTCAACTGCAAGTAAATATTGCGTCAGATCATTCGTTCCAATTGAGATAAAATCTATCCGTTTTTTTAACTCAGGAAGAAGAAACAGTAAAGACGGAACTTCAAGCATTACCCCAATTTCCGGCATAGGAACGGTTTGCCCCGTTGCTAAACTTACTTCTTCTTTTGCCCGCTTAATCAATGTGATCGCTTCATCCACCTCATTGATACTCGTGATCATCGGCAGTAATATGCGCAAGTTTTGTGTTGCAACATTTGCATGTAGCATAGCTCTAAGTTGGATTAAGAAAATTTCTGGCTGATCTAGCATCACGCGAATGCCTCGCCAACCTAAGCATGGGTTTTCTTCATTGATTGGCATATAAGGTAATTGCTTATCTGCACCAATGTCTAATGTCCTCAATACCACAGGCTTATCGGCAAATAACTGCAAAATCTCTTGGTATAACTGCTTCTGCTCATCCTCTGACGGGAAGCCATTATGGAGCATAAAAGGGAGTTCTGTGCGGTATAACCCAACACCATCAACAGCGACATTGATCTGCTGTTCATAACGGGGGCTTAAACCTGCATTCAGATGGATATGTACGCGCTCGCCATTTTTTAACTCTGATTCCTGCTCAAGTGCACCTTCAGCGAGCCGACTCAGTACATCTTCCTCTGCAATAATTTGTTTATATTCCTGAGCAACAATATTTTCAGGCTCTATGAAAATTTCACCACGATAACCATCAAGGATCAAAAAGCGGTTGTGAAGCAATGAAGGGTCAATATCCGCCCCCATTATCGCGGGGATCCCCATTGCCCGTATCAAAATAGCCGAATGAGAGTGTGTCGCGCCATCTCGCACGATAACACCTGCAAGTTGCTCTAATGGCATTTCAGCTAACAAACTCGCGCTCAATTCGTCCGCCACTAAAATAAAACGTTCAGGCCACTGATCCATTGAAGTCAAGCTGTCATCCAGATGAAATAGCAAACGCTGTCCTAACGCGCGTAGATCGGCTCCTCTTTCGCGAAGGTAGAGATCACGTAAGCGTGAAAACTGCTCAACATAGTCCTCAATAACGATTTTAACCGCCCACTCCGCCATTGAGCCTTGTTCGATTGCGGAAAATAAGCGTTTTTTTAGTTGAGGGTCATGGAGTAGATGATTGTAGAGGTCGAAAATCGCAGCACTCTCTTTTTGGGAGTTTGCAATAAAACGTTTGCTGATACGGCGGCATTCTGAGGCGGCACTTTCTATCGCAGTTATTAAACGCTGTTTTTCCGCATTTTGGTCTAAGGCACACGCCTCACAAATACTGTCGAATGACGGTTGTGAGCTATCTTGCCAGCCATATGCCATGACAATTCCCTGAGAAACTGAAATGGCTTTAATACGGCTTTGCCTATATTGACCAAACACCCCTTTGGTTTGCGCTTGCGACAATATTACGGCTAATTGCATGGATAGCGTCACCATAAAAGATTCTTCGGTTTCGCTAAAGAAACGTCGCTCACGTTGTTGAACGACTAACACCCCAAGTAATTGGCGACGATATACGATAGGGACACCTAAAAAGGCTTTCAATCGCTCTTCTTTTAATTGGGGAAGGTATTTAAATTCGGGATGTTCACGGATATCAGCAAGATTCAACATCTCAGACTGGCGTCCAACCGCACCAACGACTCCCTCATCAAAACCAAGGCGAATAGCAACACCGCTAGGCTTTTTTAACCCGCGGGTTGCCATTAGGTAATAGCATTGACGTGAGTGGTCTGCCAAATAAATTGAACAAACGTCAGTCTGCATGGCA
Organism: Providencia sp. PROV122; assembly: GCF_028482365.1. Taxonomy (NCBI): domain Bacteria; kingdom Pseudomonadati; phylum Pseudomonadota; class Gammaproteobacteria; order Enterobacterales; family Morganellaceae; genus Providencia; species Providencia sp. PROV122. The sequence goes on from NZ_JAMPQI010000016.1 coordinate 21,759, forward strand.
TGACAAGTTTCATTGACCAAAACTTCTAGCGCTCCGGTTAAACTTGTCGCCATGGCAACTTTTTCAACAATCTCACGTAGACGCGTCAACATGATATTATCTCGCTCCACGCCTACGATGAGTGAATGCAGGTCTTTGTACTGGCTTTTGTTCCTGTAATGACATGACAACAGGTGCAAATTCTTTCATAACACGGCGATACACTTCCCGTTTGAAAGAGACCACTTGCCTCACAGGATACCAATAACTGACCCATCGCCAGCCATCAAATTCTGGCGATTTACTGCGCTGAACGTTTATATCTGCTTCATTGCATTGAAGTTGTAGTAAAAACCAACGCTGTTTCTGCCCGATACAAACAGGTTTTGTGTCCCAACGCACCAAACGCTTGGGTAATTTGTAACGCAACCAATTGCGAGTTGAAGCTAACAACCTAACATCTTTACGTTGTAGGCCAACCTCTTCGAACAATTCACGGTACATAGCCTGTTCTGGCGATTCCCCTGGGTTGATTCCTCCCTGAGGAAATTGCCATGAATGTTGACCATAGCGGCGGGCCCATAAAACCTGCCCTTGCCGATTACAAATTACAATTCCTACATTCGGGCGGTAGCCATCATCATCGATCACCAGACTACCTCAATAACCAAATTTGAAAGATAACTAATTGTTTCACACATACCCTAACTGGTAAACCTATATCAATAGAGTTTGCAGATATGAGTAAAGACACTACAATAGCGTCTATCTCAACGGGGTGCCAAACATTATTTAGGCTGAGAATTAACCCGTAGAACCTGATCCGGGCAATGCCGGCGTAGGGATTTGAGCTACCATCAACATAATTTGTTATGGTGCCCTCTCAAATCCTGTGTGCTTTCTCTCTAACGCAGGAAAAAACATGTTTAAAAAATCGCTCCTTCAGTCACTCTTTGCACTTACTGCTCTCGGTATTACCCATATAGCATGGGCAGAAAAGCCGACTTTAACCGTTTACACCTATGACTCATTTGCTGCCGAATGGGGACCTGGACCACAAATTAAAAAAAATTTCGAAAAACAATGTCATTGTGAACTTAAGCTCGTTTCGTTAGGAGATGGTGTCGCTCTTCTCAATCGTTTACGTATGGAAGGGAAAAAAAGTAAAGCGGACATCGTGTTAGGGCTAGATAATAACTTGATAGATTCTGCCGAGAACACAGGGTTATTTGCGCCAGCAGAGATCAATACTGACGCAATGAAATTACCTATTGAGTGGAATAATTCAACTTTTATCCCATATGACTATGGTTATTTTGCGTTTATCTATGACACAGATAAAATCAAAAACCCACCCAAAAGCATGAATGAGCTACTCAATAGTGAGCAGCCATGGAAAATTATTTACCAAGACCCTCGAACCAGCACACCCGGCTTAGGCTTAATGCTGTGGATTGAAAAACTCTATGGCGATAAATCTGCCGATGCGTGGCAAAAAATAGCGAATAAAACCCTAACAGTGACAAAAGGTTGGAGTGAGTCCTATGGCTTATTCCTCAAGGGCGAAGGTGACTTTGTACTTAGCTACACTTCATCGCCGGGTTATCAAATACTCAATGATAATAAAGATAATTATGCGGCTGCCTTATTTGATGAAGGGCACTATATGCAAGTGGAAGTTGCAGCAAGATTGAAAAATAGCTCGCAACCTGAGCTGGCAAAGCAGTTTTTACAATTTATGTTAACGCCTGAATTCCAAAATACACTCCCTACGACTAATTGGATGTATCCTGTCATTGATACACCACTCCCTGAAGTTTATAACGTCCTTCCTGTGCCTAAAAAATCACTGCAATTTAGTGCACAAGAAGTTGCCAAAGAACGTCAGTCATGGGTCCGTTTATGGCAATCCGCCGTCAGTCGTTAATTAATTTATCACTTATACCGGGGGCTTTGGCCTCTGGTTTATTAGTGTCTGTTGCACTATTGGCTTTTGGTGCACTGTGGCTTTTTTCGCCTGAAACTTCATGGAGTGAGATTTTTAGCGACCGCTACTTATGGCATGTGATCGGCTTTACTTTTTGGCAAGCCTTTTTATCAGCGCTGTTCTCTGTACTGCCTGCCATTCTCCTTGCCAGAGCGCTCTATCGACGCCGCTTCCCCGGTAGAACGCTATTTTTACGCCTCTGTGCAATGACGCTTGTTTTACCCGTCCTTGTCGCTGTTTTTGGTATTTTATCTGTTTATGGAAAAACAGGCTGGCTCTCATCACTCTTTCAGTTGGTCGATATCGAATACCAATTCACCCCTTATGGCCTAAAGGGGATCTTACTTGCCCACATTTTCTTTAATATGCCACTTGCTACTCGTATGTTGCTGCAATCGCTCGAAAGTATATCAATAGAGCAGCGGCAAATTGCAGCACAACTCGGGCTTAATGAGTGGCAACAATTTCGTATTTTAGAGTGGCCATATTTGCGTAGACAGATGCTACCTACCGCAGCGTTAATTTTCATGCTCTGTTTTGCCAGCTTTGCAACGGTTCTTGCTCTTGGTGGTGGCCCCGCAGCAACGACGATTGAACTGGCTATTTATCAAGCTCTTAATTACGACTTTGATCCGGGGCGTGCTGCAATTTTGGCGCTCATCCAGTTATTTTTCTGTGTTGGATTAATGTTTCTCAGTCAGAAAATAAACAGTTTGTTTTCTATTGGTCATAGCCAACACAATCATTGGTATGATCCCGCAGACAATATTTTTCGCCGAGTACGAGATGCCCTTGTGATCACCGCCGCTATTTTGCTGCTGCTTCCGCCCCTGCTCGCAATTATTGCTGATGGGGTTAATGGCCGTTTGTTGGATGTTCTTAACCAATCCGCGCTTTGGCAAGCCGCTTCCACATCGCTATTTATCGCGTTATGTGCTGGCCTATTGTGTGTCTTGCTCACCATGATGCTGTTATGGAGTAGCCGCGAATTACGCTTACGCCATGCAATAAAATTAGGGCAAACGATGGAATTAAGTGGGCTTGTGATTTTAGCCATGCCTGGCATCGTACTTGCGACTGGTTTTTTTATTCTCTTTAATGAAACGATTGGTATTCCTGAATCGCCCTATGCGTTAATCATATTGACTAATGCCCTACTTGCCATCCCTTATGCATTAAAAGTCTTAGAAAACCCAATGCGGGATCTGGCTGAACGCTACAACCCTCTTTGCCAATCACTAGCGATTGGTGGCTTCAATCGATTACGGATCATTGAATTAAAAGCGTTAAAAAAGCCCCTCGCTCAAGCTCTCGCTTTTGCTTGCGTTATTTCTATTGGTGACTTTGGGGTCGTGGCGTTATTCGGTAATGAAGATTTTCGTACTCTCCCTTATTACCTTTATCAGCAAATAGGGGCTTATCGAACAAATGACGGTGCCGTAACAGCGATGTTACTCCTTTTATTATGTTTTACTTTATTTAGCCTACTCGAACGTATATCAGGAAAAGATTATGATAAAGTTAAATAACATTGATTATCAATATGATAACCTGAATATGCAATTTGATTTCTCCATCAAAGTAGGCGAGCGCGTTGCTGTAATGGGGCCTAGCGGTGCGGGCAAAAGTACACTGCTTAGCCTTATTAGTGGCTTTCAATTTGCCAAAAGCGGCTCAATTCAGCTAGCAGGGGCTGATCATACCTTCACGCCTCCTGCCAAACGCCCAGTTTCGATGTTATTTCAGGAAAATAACCTATTTGCTCATTTAACGCTCAGACAAAACATTGGATTAGGGTTACATCCGGGGCTGCGGTTAAGCCGAGAACAAATACAACAGGTTGAATTAATTGCTACGCAAGTTAGCCTCGATGAGTTTCTTGATAGGTTACCCGCCCAATTATCAGGGGGGCAACGCCAGCGGGCCGCACTGGCTCGCTGTTTGATCCGCCAGCAGCCAATCCTCTTATTGGATGAACCTTTTTCAGCTCTCGATCCCGCCTTACGCAATGAGATGCTATTACTCCTTGATGAGATCTGCCAATCACGGGATATCACACTGGTCATGGTATCGCATAATATCGAAGATGCACTACAAATCGCCCCAAGAACGCTAGTGATTCATGAAGGTGCTGTGGCGTATGACGGCTGTACCAAAACACTGTTATCAGGTAGTAATTCAGCCTCTGAATTATTAGGCATAACAAAAAATACTGTATAAAACCCCACCCATGTCGTATAGTAGGCTTGTTAATTATTGATGCGAGCCTCTCTATGCCTCAATTTATGTCTCCTGCTGAAAAAGGCTTTATTTTAAGTCGTCATTGGAAAGACACCCGCCATGGGGTTGAGGTTAGCTATTGGCTTATCACTGATAATGGCCCTCGTAAAGTGACGGTTCCTCTGCAACAAGCCATCGCTTTTGTTCCCCTTTCATCACTACCGGCGATCAAACCTCTGCTTGATGAACAAGCAAACTTATCCTATCGCCCCGTTGAGTTATCCGATTTTCGTCGTGAAAAAGTTGCAGCTATTTATTGTCAACAATATCGCCAATTACAAAATCTGGATAAACGCTGCCAAGAACTCGGTATTGAATTGCTTGAAACGGATATTCGCCCCTGCGAGCGCTATCTTATGGAGCGTTTTATCACTGCGCCTGTATGGTTTTCACAAAATCAGCAAGGTGAATACCAACTCAAACCTTGTGATAGCTATCGTCCACTGATTAAAGCTGTATCGTTAGACATAGAAACCAGCCAATACGGTGAATTATATTCAATTGGGTTATCCGGCTGCGGTGATAATGTGGTTTTTATGTTAGGGCCAGAGCAAGGTTCTGCACTCAACAATACCCATCGGCTTGTTTATGTGAATAGCCGCCCACAATTGCTTGATAAACTGAATGAATGGCTACAACAGTATGACCCTGATGCCATTATTGGCTGGAATCTCATCCAATTCGATTTAAATGTACTCCAAAAGCACGCCGAACGTTATGGCATCCCACTCCAGCTTGGTCGCCAAGGGAAAAAGCTGGAGTGGCGTGAACATGGCTTCAAACAAGGTGTATTTTTCGCTTCGGCAGAAGGTCGTTTAATTATTGATGGCATAGATGCGCTCAAAGCAGCGACATGGAACTTTCCCTCATTCAGTCTTGAGTTTGTTGCGCAAGATTTACTGGGTGAAGGGAAAGCCATTGACAGCCCTTATGACCGTATGGATGAGATCAATCGCCGCTTTCATCATGATAAGCCCGCGTTGGCTCACTACAATATTCAAGACTGCCTATTAGTCCATCGTATTTTTGAAAAAACCGATTTAATGGCTTTCTTGCAAGAACGCTCGACTGTCACTGGGCTGGCGGTAGATCGTATGGGTGGCTCCGTGGCGGCATTTTCACATTTATACATTCCCCGCCTGCATCGCTTAGGGTTTGTGGCACCAAACCTGACAGAGCAAAAGCTACAACATAATCCGGGGGGCTTTGTGATGGATTCACAGCCCGGTTTATATGACTCGGTATTAGTACTCGACTATAAAAGTTTGTACCCTTCGATTATTCGTACTTTTTTGATTGATCCTGCCGGTATGATTGAAGGGCTAGCTCACCCTGATCAGCAACATTCTGTTCGCGGTTTTCGTCAAGCTTGGTTTTCACGTAAAACACACTGTTTGCCTGATATTGTCAGCCATATATGGCAAGGCCGTGATAAAGCCAAACGAGAAGGTAATGCGCCATTATCTCAGGCACTTAAAATTATTATGAATGCCTTTGCTGGCGTCCTTGGTGCTGAAGGATGTCGTTTTTTTGATCCCCGTCTTACCGCATCCATTACCATGCGGGGTCATGAGATCATGAAAATAACCAAGCAATTAATCGAAGCCAAAGGCTATCAAGTAATTTATGGGGATACTGACTCCACTTTTGTCTGGTTGAAAGAAGCCCATACACAGGAGCAAGCACAAAGAATTGGCTTCGAGCTGCGTGATTACGTGAATAATTGGTGGAAACAGCATTTGCGGGATGAATGGCAGCTAGAAGGGGTACTTGAATTAGAGTACGAAACCCACTATCGACGTTTTTTAATGCCGACTATTAGAGGTTCCGAGTCAGGCAGTAAAAAGCGTTATGCTGGACTTAGTGGGGATAAAATGGTGTTTAGGGGATTAGAGACAATCCGCTCCGATTGGACCCCGTTAGCACAATTGTTTCAAAAAGAGCTGTATACACGTATTTTTCATCGGCAACCCTACCGCGAATTTATCCGTGACTATGTGCAAGCGATTCGTAATGGCGAATACGATGAACGCCTTGTTTACCGTAAGCGTCTACGCCGCAAATTATCTGATTATCAACGTAATGTGCCGCCTCATGTAAGAGCCGCTCGCAAAGCCGATGAATACAATTTACAACAACAGCGCCCACAACAGTATCAAAATGGGGGATGGATAAGCTATATCATCACTCTCGCGGGGCCTGAGCCTTTAGAAATTATCACGGCAAAGCCTGACTATGAGCACTATATTTTGAAGCAGATAAAGCCTATTGCCGACGCCATTTTACCTTTTTTACAAGATGATTTTGATACTATTTTAACGGGCCAGATAACTTTACTCTTTTAAGATTGGGGTTAATTTTTACTCAATTTTTTGCTAAAATGGGAAACCATCAACCAAACTTCTGGTTGAAAACCTTCATTGCTAGAATCAAAAGGGAAAATACCTGATAGCACAATAGTGAGAAACACTATTGCTTCGGTATTGTTGTTTTTTTAACAGGTGACGATAAGCCTTGCTTGAATTAATATAACGCCCCTTTGGTATCTCGCACTTCGTTTCTACACTATGTTTGCGAGACAATTAACAATAATTGTCCTTTGGGCAGCGACTACAATTCATATTCACATTGCCCTTGTTTACTAACACAGAGTGAAGGCAAATATATAATTTGTCTTAAAAAATCTAAAAATAAACTATTAAATTTATGGAACTGAGTTAAACCTATGCCATTTACTCTTGGTCAGCGCTGGATAAGCGATACAGAAAGCGAACTCGGATTAGGCGCCGTTGTGGCTATTGATGCCCGTATGGTGACTTTACTTTTTCCCGCCAGTGGTGAGAATCGTCTCTATTCACGTAATGATGCACCTATTACCCGAGTTATGTTCAATGAAGGTGATATCATTACCAGCCATGAAGGCTGGCAACTCAAGGTCGAAAGCGTCACAGAAGATGACGGCCTGCTCACTTATATTGGTACTCGCCTTGATACAGAAGAGCAAGGCGTTAGCCTAAGAGAAGTTTTTCTCGACAGCAAACTCACCTTCAATAAACCTCAAGATCGCCTATTTGCAGGTCAAATTGACCGTATGGATCGCTTTGCTTTACGTTATCGCGCACGTAAATTTCAAAGTGAGCAAGTTAAGCACCAAGCGACAGGTTTACGTGGTATTCGCGCAAGCCTTATCCCACATCAGCTACATATCGCTAATGAGGTAGGTAAACGCCACCACCCTCGCGTATTACTGGCCGATGAAGTGGGTCTGGGTAAAACCATTGAAGCTGGGATGATCATCCATCAACAGTTAATGGCAGGCCGTGTTGAACGTGTGTTAATCATTGTGCCTGAAAGCTTGCAACATCAATGGCTCGTTGAGATGTTACGTCGTTTCAACCTCCGTTTTTCACTGTTTGATGATGGTCGTTATAGTGAAGCGCAACATGACAGCGATAATCCATTTGAAACAGAACAGTTGGTGCTGTGCTCATTAGACTTTGTACGTCGCAACAAACAGCGCTTCGACGAGCTCGTTGAAGCGGGTTGGGATATGATGATTGTCGACGAAGCTCACCATTTACAATGGAGTGAAGCAGCTCCTAGTCGTGAATATCAAGTGATTGAAACCTTGGCAGAGAATATCCCTTCTGTTCTGCTGCTAACCGCAACGCCGGAGCAACTGGGCCAAGAAAGTCACTTTGCACGTCTTCGCCTGCTCGATCCCAATCGTTTCCATGATTATCAAGAGTTTATTGATGAGCAAGCCAACTATCGCCCTGTTGCGGATGCGGTCGCACTGCTATTAACTGGTGAGAAACTCACCAATGACCAACAAAATCTACTCAATGATCTGATCAAAGAGCAAGATATTGAGCCGTTATTGAAAGCCGCTAACGTTGACAGTGAAGATGGCAACGCGGCTCGCCAAGAGTTGATCAGCATGTTAATGGATCGCCATGGTACTAGCCGTCTTCTATTTAGAAATACCCGTAATGGTGTTAAAGGCTTCCCTCGTCGTGAATTGCATTCGCTGAAAATGCCGCTTCCTACCCAATACCAAACAGCAATCAAGGTTGCAGGTATTATGGGGTCGAAAAAAGATCTCGAAACGCGCGCTAAAGAGATGCTCTATCCAGAGCAAATTTACCAAGAGTTCGAAGGTGAAAATGCAACTTGGTGGAACTTTGACCCTCGCGTTGAGTGGCTCATGGGCTACCTAATGGCTAACCGTAACGAAAAAGTTTTGGTGATCTGTGCAAAAGCCGCCACAGCGTTGCAATTAGAGCAAGTATTGCGTGAACGTGAAGGGATCCGCGCCGCGGTATTCCATGAAGGTTTGTCACTACTTGAGCGTGACCGTGCGGCAGCTTACTTTGCTTCAGAAGAGGATGGTGCACAGGTTCTACTTTGCTCTGAAATTGGCTCTGAAGGACGCAACTTCCAGTTTGCTAACCAATTGGTGATGTTTGACCTCCCCTTCAACCCAGACCTATTAGAGCAACGTATTGGTCGATTAGATCGTATTGGGCAAACACGCGACATCGTTTTAAGCGTACCTTACTTAGAAAATACTGCACAAGCCGTGTTATTGCGTTGGTACCATGAAGGTTTAGATGCTTTTGAGCACACTTGCCCTACCGGACGCTCCATTTACGATAAATATTATCAACAACTGCTGCAATATATGGCTGAGCCAACGGTAACCGACGGTTTTGAAGAGTTCTTAAAAACCTGCCGTGAAGAGCACGAAGCATTAAAAGCACAGTTAGAACAAGGCCGCGACCGTCTACTTGAAATGCACTCCAACGGGGGGGAATCAGGTATTCAATTAGCCGAAACGATCGGTGCGGAAGACAATGATACTGAATTGGTTAATTTTGCCCTTAACTTGTTTGATATTGTTGGCATTAACCAAGAAGATAAAAGTGATAACTTGCTGATTTTGACCCCATCCGATCATATGTTAGTTCCTGATTTTCCAGGGCTACCTCAAGATGGTTGCACAATCACTTTTGACCGTGAGCAAGCGTTATCTCGTGAAGATACCCAGTTTATTAGTTGGGAGCACCCGATCATCCGCAATGGCTTAGATTTAGTCTTGTCTGGTGACACAGGGAGCTGTGCCGTTTCTCTGCTTAAAAATAAAGCGCTTCCTGTTGGAACATTACTTACCGAATTGGTGTATGTCCTAGAAGCACAAGCGCCGAAGCACTTGCAGATTAGCCGTTTCTTGCCTGCAACCCCGATCCGCTTGTTGATTGACTTAAAAGGGAACAACCTCTCTTCACAAGTTGAGTTTGAAAGTTTTAACCGTCAGCTCAATGCGATTAATCGCCATATGGCAAGTAAATTGGTTAATGCGGTACAAAATGAAGTGCATTCGGTCCTGAAAATGTCCGAAGCGATGGTGGAAAAAGAAGCCGAAACGCTTATCGCGAATGCGAAAGAGGCCGCGGATAAAGCTCTTTCACTAGAATTAGCTCGTCTTGAAGCACTGAAAGCGGTTAACCCAAATATCCGTGATGAAGAGTTGGATGTGATCGAGGAAGAGCGTCAGCAACTGCTCACCAATATTGGGCAAGCAACATGGCGTCTTGATGCTATTCGTTTAGTGGTTGTCACTCACCAGTAGCCACACGTTTTTAATTAAACTAACACCGCTTGGTTATTTCTCTCACTAAGGGAGAAATAACCTTGCTGATAACGCAATGAATTGGCTTTTGGCGTTTATCCACGCGCGATGCTGATCATTGATTTAGTGAGATCTTGGAGCCTTATTGTCTATGATGGAGCCTTACCATCCCCCTACTGATCCTTGGCTATATGTTCTGTATCAAGATGAACATATCATTACGGTGAATAAGCCAAGTGGGTTACTGTCTGTTCCCGGTAAAGCCCCTGAACACCATGATAGTATTATGAGTCGCATACAGCGCGACCATCCACACGCTGAGTCTGTCCATCGCTTAGACATGGCAACCAGTGGCGTCATGGTTGTCGCACTAAATAAAGCCGCTGAACGGGAATTAAAGCGCCAATTCCGTGAGCGAGAGCCTAAAAAACACTATATTGCCCGAGTTTGGGGCCATTTAGAGAAGCAGGAAGGTTTAGTGGATTTGCCGCTTATTTGCGACTGGCCAAATCGACCAAAGCAAAAAGTCTGCTTTGAAACAGGAAAAGCCGCACAAACAGAGTATCAGGTCTTGGAATATGAAGAGCAAGCAACCCGTGTAAAGCTATCCCCTATTACAGGCCGCTCTCATCAACTCCGCGTACATATGTTAGCGCTAGGCCATCCAATTCTTGGAGATAGGTTTTATGCCCATGAGCAAGCGCGTGCACTTGCCCCTCGCTTACAGCTTCACGCCCAAGAGCTTTACATCACGCACCCTGCCTATGGCACACCGATGCATTTTAGCTGCCAACCCGATTTTTAAATTTATTCATCAACTATTAGGCCGTAATAGCAACAATGCTACGGCCTATTGGCTAAATAAAAACCACATCGCAGAGTGCGATATGGCGAGAAAATTTATTTGAAGCCGCGCTCTTTTTTGATTAAATCATAAGCCGCTTGTATTGACTGAGCCTTCTGTTTCGCAAGTTCCATCATCTCGGGGGGCAACCCTTTCGCTATCAACTTATCAGGGTGATGTTCACTCATTAATTTACGATACGCCCGTTTAATTTTCGTTGGTTCATCATTAATAGAAACACCAAGTACCTTGCAAGCATCTTCAAGAGTTGGGCCATTCGATGATTGATAGTATCCGCCTGATTGCTGATGAGAATAGCCGTGACCAAACTGTCGGCCACCTTGGATCATATTTAAAAACTGTTCAAATTGTGTTTTAGAGATCCCTAACTCTTCTGCAATAATAAACAGAACCTTTCTTTCGTTTGGGTGCAAGCTGCCATCGGCAAATGCCGCCTGTAACTGAATTTCCAGAAACATCTGAATTAAGTCGAAACGACCATAGCAAGCCATACGTAATTGCTTCAGTACATCACGTAGTGGAAAGTCCGGTGATTTACCTTCCCTAAACGCTTGTTGCGCCGCTTTTCGTGTTTCCCCATGTATTTGCATTCTATCCATCAAATTTGATGCTAACTGAATGTCTGTCTCGGTTACACGGCCTTTTGACTTAGTTAGATGACCCAATATTTGGAAGGTACTGGCGAAAAAAATAACCTGACGATCACGTTTATTCATTGCACTAGCAAACTTACGTTGTGCCAAGGCTTTATCAAAACCATGCCCTAAAATTAAACCAATTAGCGTGCCCCAAATGCCAAAACCAGAGGCTATTGCCAGTACGACACCAATAATTTTGCCCCAATAGTGCATATATCCCTCAATTCTTCAATGCTCAGAATCCAATTTTGCATTATCATACTATCCATTCTGCTCGGTGCATAACTACAAGCGCGTAAAGTTTTATACATTATACTGGCGCAATGTAGTTGGCTAAGTTAGTCTTTGAGCGTTTGTCGGCTATGCCAATTACGACGGAACCGCATATTTAATGATGAAAAAAAGTTATCCAACACTACTTGCATCCATGGTATGGATGGCAATTTATAGTCAGCAAGCGCATGCTGACCTAGCAGCACAATGTATGCTGGGCGTCCCGGTTTATGACAAACCACTAGTTGAGGGCGATCCCAAAGATTTACCGATCCGTATCACCGCTGAAGATGTTCAGGGCGAATACCCTAACTTTATTGAATACAGCGGCGATGTGGATATCCAACAAGGTAACCAAACGCTGACTGCCGATAGCGTTAAATTGACGCAGGTTAACCCTGATAGTGCTGATCCAATCCGTGAAGTTACTGCAACAGGTAACGTTCACTATGATGACCCACAAATTATTCTCAAAGGCCCTAGTGCTTGGTCTAACCTGAATAATAAAAATACTGACGTGAATGACGGCAACTATATGATGGTGGGTCGTCAGGGTCGCGGTGAAGCGAAAAAAATGAAAATGCGTGGTGAAAACCGCTATTCCATTATGGAAGACGGTACATTCACCACCTGTTTACCGGGCAATAATAGCTGGAGCGTTGCAGGCTCCGAAGTGATTATTGACCGTGAAGAAGAAGTGGCTGAAATTTGGCATGCACGTTTTCGCTTGGGTGATGTCCCGGTATTTTATAGCCCATACATGCAATTACCTATCGGTAACAAACGTCGCTCCGGTTTCTTAATTCCAACAGGAAGCTACTCTAATAATGATGGCCTAGAGTTTTCACTGCCTTACTATTGGAATATCGCGCCTAATTACGATGCGACAATTACCCCACAATTCATGACCCACCGTGGCATAAAATTAAATAACGAATTTCGTTACTTGGTCACGCCGGGAACGGGAACTATCGCCTTCGATTTTATTAATCACGACCGCGCGTATGTGAAAGATAAAGAGCGTAATAAACGTGATGCACGTGACAGTGATGACCGCTGGTTATTCTACTGGCGCCATTCAGGAACTTATAACCAACATTGGAACTTCAACGCCGATTACACCAAAGTAAGTGATCGCCAATACTTTACGGACTTTAGCTCGCAATACGGGAATACAACAGACGGTTATGCGACGCAAAAATTCAGTACTGGCTATTCGGCTGAAAACTGGAATGCAACCCTAACGCATAAGCAGTTCCAAATTTTTGTGGAAGATCCCAATCGCCGTGCTTATAAAGCTGAGCCGCAGTTGGACTTTAACTACTACAAAAATAATTTAGGTGCCTTTGACTTACACACCTATGCGCAAGCTGCTCGCTTTACCAGTGTTGGCAAAAATAACCCAGATGCAACGCGTTTGCATATCGAGCCTGAATTAAGCCTTCCGCTGTCAAACGGCTGGGCGAACATGAACAACAGCTTCAAATTGCTGGCAACCCATTATGATCAAGATATTCCTAAAGCGAATAACAACGCCAGCTTAGAGAAAAATGTCACACGTGTTCTTCCTATATTTAAGAGCGATGCCAAAGTCGTTTTCGAACGAGATCTACTTGAAGGCAGTGACTTTGTTCAAACCTTAGAGCCTCGTGTCCAATATCTCTATATTCCATATAAAGATCAGGACAACATTAACAACTATGACTCGGCCTTACTCCAGTCAGACTATAATGGTTTGTTCCGTGACCGAATTTATAGTGGTCTTGATAGAGTCGCTTCCGCGAACCAAATCACGACAGGTATCACAACGCGTATTTATGATGAATCCTTGGCCGAACGCTTTAACTTCTCTATCGGGCAAATCTACTATTTTGAACGTCCGCGTGCGGGTAACTCCAGCCTGAAAATCGACGATAAAAGTAATACTGGCTCGTTATTGTGGGCAACAGACTCTTACTGGCGTATCAACGATAAGTGGGGGATCCGTGGTGGGCTACAATACGATCGCCGTTTAGGCAACGTCACCATGGGGAATGCTGTGACCGAGTATCGCATTGATGCTGATCGTTTGTTACAGTTAAACTACCGTTTTGTCGACCGTGACTATATTCAAGCGACCTTCCGTCGTGATGAATCAGGTGGCAACACTTATACCCTACCGGAATACCAAAAAGGGATTTCCCAAGTGGGTGCGGTATTAAGTTGGCCATTAAGTGAGCGTTGGGGCTTTGTTGGCTCTTATTACTATGATACTAAGCAGCAACAATCCGCCAGCCAATTAATTGGTTTACAATACAATACTTGTTGTTGGGCGTTCAATGTAGGTTATGAACGTAAGATTGTTGGATGGCAAGAAGACAAGTTCAGCAGTGAATATGATAATAAATGGTCATTCAATGTGGAACTTAGAGGCCTAAATAACAATCATAGTTTAGGTAGTCAGGAAATGCTTAATAGAGGTATCATCCCTTATCAGCGTGCTTTCTGATAATAAACACAAGCTATTTGATGCCGCTGCTTACTCACAATAAGGCGAGTTATCTGCTCGCCAAATAGTAAGCAGTGTCGCATAAATAAAACGATTAACCTGCCTCTGGCGGAACCTAAATCAATAGATAGGACCATTATGAAGAATTGGAAAACGCTTATTCTGGGACTGATGTTTGCAAGCTCCACAGCATTGGCTGCACCACAGCAAATGGATAAAGTTGCTGCTGTAGTCAATAACGGAGTTGTGCTGGAAAGTGACGTCCAGAATATGTTAAACACAGTAAAACTGAACGCACGCAATGCTGGCCAACAAATTCCAGATGATGAGACTCTTCGTCACCAGATCCTTGAGCGTTTGATCACTGATAACATCATGTTACAGATGGCAAATCAGATGCAAATCAATATCCCTGAAGAAGCCGTTAATGCCACAATTGCGGATATTGCTCGCCAAAATGGTTTAACTTTTGAGCAGATGCAAGCACGTCTAAAAGCGGATGGTATTGATATGGCAAAATACCGTAGTGAGATCCGTAAAGAGATGCTGATCGCTGAAGTGCGTAATAACGAAGTACGCCGTCGCGTGACTATTTTACCCCAAGAAGTTGAGTCTCTCGCAAAACAGATCAGCAGCCAAGCAGACTATGAAGCGAGCGTTAACCTAAGTCATATTCTCATTCCATTACCTGAAAACCCAACTCAAGAGCAATTACAAAAAGCAGATGCGATTGTTGCTAAGATCATGGATGAGATCAAAAAAGGCACCAACTTCGGCAAACTGGCTATTGCTTACTCCGCAGATCCACAAGCACTGAAAGGCGGTAATATGGGATGGTCTCGCCTACAAGAGCTACCAGTTGTTTTCGCTGAACAGTTGAAAAGTGCGAAGAAAGGCGATGTTGTAGGCCCTATTCGTTCTGGTGTTGGCTACCATATTTTGCGTGTTAACGAAATGAACAGTGCCAATAAAACCATTTCAGTCACCGAAGTGAAAGCTCGCCATATCCTTATTAAGTCATCACCAATTATGGATGATAACCAAGCGAGACAAAAGCTCACTCAGATCACACAGGATATTCGTAGCGGCAAGACCACATTTGAAAATGCGGCAAAAGAGTTCTCTGAAGATCCGGGCAGTGCGCTTAAAGGCGGTGAGTTAGGCTGGAATATGCCAGATGTATACGATCCCGCTTTCCGTGATGCCTTGATGAGACTTAATAAAGGCGAAATCAGTCAACCTGTTCGCTCAAACTTTGGCTGGCACCTTATTCAGCTAGAAGATACCCGCAATGTTGATAAAACAGATGCGGCACAAAAAGATCAAGCCTACCGTTTATTGTTCAATCGTAAATTCAACGAAGAAGCACAAAGTTGGGTACAGGAGCAACGTGCGGCGGCATATGTTAATGTCATCGATGGACGTGATAACCAATCTAATGACGAAAAATCTCAATAAACCAATCGTAATAACCCCCGGCGAGCCTGCCGGGGTAGGCCCAGATCTACTTATTCAACTTGCCCAAGAGTTTTGGCCTGTTGAGCTTGTTGCGTGTGCTGATCCTGAATTACTACTCGCTCGAGCCAAACAACTCAACCTGCCACTGTCATTAAAAAACTATCAATCAGGTAATGAACATGACGCCCAAGTACCGGGAACTCTGTCTATCCTTCCCGTCAATTTGAAAGCACCAGCGCAAGCCGGTGTGCTAAACATTGCCAATGGGAAGTATGTTACTGAAACATTAGCAAGAGCCTGTGATGGTTGCCTAAGTGGAGAATTTTCTGCCATTGTGACTGGCCCTGTCCACAAAGGGGTGATTAATGATGCGGGGGTTCCATTTAGCGGGCATACTGAATTTTTTGCCGATAGGAGCCATTGTCACCGTGTGGTGATGATGTTAGCCACAGAAGAGTTACGTGTGGCTCTCGCCACGACCCATTTACCCTTAAAAGATGTTTCAGCGGCAATCACTCAACAAAGTCTGCGGGAAGTGATTACAATCTTAAATCACGATTTACGTACAAAATTTGCGATTGATACACCAAATATCTATGTCTGTGGCCTAAACCCGCACGCGGGTGAAGGAGGACATATGGGAATGGAAGAGATAGAAACCATTATCCCAACACTTGAGAGTCTTCGTGCTGAAGGTATGAATCTCATCGGGCCGCTGCCCGCTGATACCCTATTTCAGCCTAAATATTTAGAAGATGCGGATGCCGTACTCGCAATGTATCACGATCAGGGTCTTCCTGTGTTAAAATACCAAGGTTTTGGTAGAGCCGTGAACATTACGCTGGGTCTGCCTTTCATTCGTACTTCTGTTGACCATGGCACTGCGCTAGAGTTAGCAGGTACGGGTCGTGCCGATGCGGGCAGCTTTATTACCGCATTGAAGTTAGCTATCCAAATGACATATAAGAATTCATGAATAATCGAGTCCATCAGGGGCATCTTGCCCGCAAACGTTTCGGGCAGAACTTTTTAACTGACCAATTTATTATCGACAGTATTGTAGATGCAATACATCCACAACCAGGGCAAGCTATCGTCGAGATTGGCCCCGGTCTTGGCGCACTGACTGAACCTGTTGGTAGTAGAATGGATAAGATGACGGTTGTTGAGCTAGACCGTGATCTCGCTGCGCGCTTGCATGTTCACCCACAGTTAAAAGATAAGCTTACAATTATCCAGCAAGATGCCATGACAGTGGATTTCGGTGAATTAGCGAAGCAGGCAGGGCAACCTTTACGTGTTTTTGGTAACCTGCCTTATAATATCTCGACCCCGCTAATGTTCCACCTATTTACCTTTACAAACTCTATTGCTGACATGAACTTTATGCTGCAAAAAGAGGTTGTAAACCGCCTAGTTGCAGGTCCTGGGAGTAAAGCCTACGGCCGTTTAAGCGTTATGGCGCAATATTACTGCCAAGTTGTTCCGGTGTTAGAAGTGCCACCAACGGCCTTTGCACCGCCACCAAAAGTTGATTCTGCGGTTGTTAGGCTTATACCTCATCGCGAGAACCCTTACCCGCTGAAAGATATTAAAATGCTCAGTCGTATTACCACACAAGCATTTAACCAGCGTCGTAAGACGATCCGCAATAGTTTGGGGGATTTACTCAATGTTGAGCAGCTCACAGAGCTAGGCATTGATCCCGGTACTCGCGCTGAAAATATTTCCGTTGAAGCTTATTGCAAAATGGCGAACTACCTAGCAAGTTTGTCTGAATAAGTATCGAAAAGGAGGCACTATGCTTAACGAACCTAATGTTAGCATCCAAGTACAGAGTGTCTATATCGTCAGCCAGTCTCAACCTGAAATAGGACGATATGTATTTGCCTATACCATATCTATCCGTAACTTAGGCCGAGAGCCACTACAGTTAATGAGCCGCTATTGGCTCATTACTAACAGTGATGGTCATAAAACTGAAGTTCAAGGCGAAGGCGTTGTCGGTGAACAACCAATCATCCAGCCCGGTGCGGTATATCGTTATACCAGTGGAGCAATATTAGAAACTCCCATGGGTACAATGGAAGGTTATTACGTCATGTTAAACAGCCGAGGAGAACACATTCATGTGGATATTCCTCCATTCCGCCTTGCTTTACCTACTTTGATTAATTAATTATGTCGACATATCTTATTGGTGATGTACACGGCTGCTATCGCGAATTGCGTGCATTACTCGAACAAGTGAATTTTGAGCCGCAAAAAGATACTTTGTGGCTCACTGGCGATCTGGTTGCCCGAGGGCCTGACTCATTACAGGTCCTTCGCTATGTCAAAAGCCTCGGTGATTCCGTACGCATAGTGCTAGGTAACCACGATCTGCACTTATTAGGTATTTACTGCAAAATCAGCCGGAATAAACCGAAAGATCATCTCGATGAGCTACTCAATGCGCCCGACGCTGATGAATTAATCAATTGGTTACGCCGCCAACCGCTGCTACAGGTCGATGAAGAGAAAAAGATCATCATGGCTCACGCTGGGATCACACCACAGTGGGATCTGCCGACAGCACGCATGTGCGCACGGGAAGTAGAATCGGTTTTATCAAGCGATGCTTATCCGCTATTCATTGATTCTATGTATGGCGACATGCCAAATAATTGGTCTGAGAATTTAATGGGGCTACCGCGTTTACGCTTTAGTACAAATGCATTAACACGGATGCGCTACTGTTTCCCTCATGGTCAACTGGATATGATTTGTAAGGAAAGTCCAGCCAAAGCCCCTTCTCCCCTTAAACCTTGGTTTGCACTGCCCAATAAACTCCCTGAAGGCTATTCTATCTTTTTTGGTCATTGGGCGTCTTTGGAAGGGAAACATACGCCAGAAAATGTGTATGGGCTAGATACTGGTTGTTGCTGGGGGGGAGAATTGACGCTGTTCCATTGGGAAGCAAAACAGTATTACCACCAAAAATCACACCAAAAACGCCGTAAAGATTAATCATTAAGTTATGTTTATTTCCCTTAAATAGACATAACTTAAAAGCTATTCTTTTTAATTTAAACTGAATAGTGGTAATAAATTCATTAGATTTATTTTTGAATAGTGATTTAATTCGCTACTTTCATATATTAATAAGCAAAAACGGAGCAATACGCTCCGTTTTTAAAATTACGACGCTATTAAATTCTTTTGGTTAAAATCTCAAAACAATAACCATGTGAATTGTTCTCATCCGCCTCATGGTACTCGGTGAAAATAGAATCCCACTCATCTGGCTCGTAAATTGGGAAATGAGTGTCGCCAATCACTTCTGCATCCACATGAGTTAAATACAGCTTATTCGCCAGAGGTAAAAACTGTTGGTAAACTTTTCCGCCTCCAATCACAATGACTTCGTCATCGTCAGAGCCTGTCTTGGTTTGCTTAGCCGCCACCAATGCTTCTTCTACGGAGGAGACCCAGATAACATTTTTATCCGAACCCGGCTTACTACTTAATACAATGTTGACGCGCTGTGGAAGCGGACGACCAATTGATTCGTAAGTCACTCGACCCATTATGACTGGCTTATTTAACGTATTACGTTTAAACCAAGCAAGATCACCGGGTAAATGCCAAGGCATCGCTTTTTCCATGCCGATAACCTGATCAATCGCCATCGCTGCGATTAAACTAATATTCATTGAGTCACCTTAGAGGCTAATATACAAATTTGTGCTCACTATACGTAAACAGAAATGCTTCGTCGACTAAATTTAATCTTCCTTAAAAAGTGATTATTAATTTATACTCAGTTAGTGATAAAGCCGACTAAAAATAACATTAAAAATAAAATCAATATAGAGAGTGCAAATGTACGAGACCTCCCTTTTAATTGCCACTATCGCCACATTAGGCATGCTTTCCCCCGGGCCAGACTTTTTTCTTATCGTTAAAAACTCAGCGCGCTATCAGCGTTCAGCAGCGCTCATGACTGCAATGGGCGTCATTTGTGCGGTTGCCCTACATATGACTTATTGTGTCGCTGGGCTTGCGGTTCTTATCACCACCACACCTTGGTTATTTAACGTATTAAAATACGCAGGAGCGGCTTATCTGATTTGGATTGGTGTTAAAAGTTTGATGCCAAATAAAGGACAAAACCTAGACCTCAACAATACACAACACGAAATCGTCACTTTCAAAAAAGCATTTATGCAAGGTTTCCTTTGTAATGTTTTAAACCCTAAAGCAACATTGTTCTTTCTTGCTGTTTTTACTCAAGTTTTAAGTTTTGATTCGACGTTTGGTGAAAAGCTGTGGATCGCCTTTATCATTTGGGGGCTTGCTGCTATTTACTGGCCACTGCTGGTGTGTTTGATCCAGAGTGCTCCTGTAAGAAAAGGGTTAGCTAAAGTACAAAAATATGTCGATAAAGTGCTTGGCGTTGTACTTATTGCTTTCGGGGTTCGAGTTGCACTCAGTTAATCAGATGAATAAAAAAATCCCTCAGCCATGATTGTTTAATGTCTGGGGGAAATACATAAATGGTTTTTAAACCATGCTCGCCTATTGTTAAAAACTCCCTATCAATCACGCTTATTTAACGATAGCTAATATAAAAATATTCACAAATAGCTTTAAACCCTAACTCTAAGATTGAAAGATCTGATCTCCTCCTACAGTTAATTAATTCCCCTATCGAATTACTTAATTATTTAACTCATACTTTTCATTATCATCAGTAAAAAGCATCGACTTAACTAAAACCAAAAACAAGAATAATCTTGTTCAGCCTTTTCATCAAATTGTATAATTTAACTTTAATAGATAAATAAAATTAAACATGGGCCTTATGATCATGGAACAAAATACGACTCTTTTTGATGAAGATGAAATGGAACAAATCAGTACTCTT
>NZ_JAMPQI010000017.1:0-130442 GCF_028482365.1 Providencia sp. PROV122
TCACTGGTTTCTTTTCTAACCTGACCACCGAAGCGGTTTGTCGTGACAACGGATGCGCATTATAGGGAGTCAGAAAATTCTAGCAAGTGTTTTTTAAACTTTTTAATTCAACCGATGAAACATTAAACAAATCGTTTAAAAACACCACTTATCGTTAAAGATATGAGCTATAAACAGTCAAATTCCTGTGTAAACTTGCTCACTTTTTCCCAGTCCGTATATTCTATCTCTGTATTTGGGTCGGTTGGCCCATCTGTCATTTTCATAATAAGTCGAATCATCGTCTTATCGAACCAACCATAACGTGGATAGAACAATGCGCCAGCAAATACTGAGCTTAGTGTTGGTTGCCAAGGGCTTTTCTCCAGAAACTTGCGCGTATAGGCATTCGTTTCAGGAGTATCTTTGCCTTCTTTGCGCGCAGTTAAGTTCACACCAAAGAAAGCGGTTTTCATTGTATTTAATTGGCTTTGATGAATCGTTGCGAACCGCATCAGTGCTTTATTGAAGTGACCATAACGAATAGACGCTCCAACTAACACCTTTTCATACGATGTAATATTGATATTTTTTTCGCTATTTAAATCTCGAATATCACATTGGCGCCCTACACTTCGTAGTTGCTCCGCCATTTTCAAAACAATTTTTTTAGTTTGTCCATCTGTGCTCGAATGCAAAAGTAAGTAACTCATTCTTGATCCTATCTTATTAATCGCGCCAGAAGGTTGGCGTGAATAACACTAATAATGTAAAGACTTCAAGACGACCGAACAGCATAGTCACTACCAGTATCCATTTCCCTGCTGGGTTCATCGATGTAAAGTTATCAGCGACAGTGCCAAGGCCTGGCCCTAGGTTATTTAACGTTGTTGCGATAGCTGAAAAAGCAGAAAATTCATCGACACCCGTTGCAATTAATAGAAGTAAACTGACGATAAAAACGAGCGCATATGCTGAAAAGAAGCCCCATACCGCTTCGATGATCCTTTCAGGTAAAGCTCTTTGCCCTAACTTTATGGTGTAAACGGCATTTGGGTGAACAAGCCTTTTTAATTCCCGAGATCCTTGCAAAAACAATAGCAAGATACGGATAACTTTTAATCCGCCTCCTGTTGAACCAGCACAACCGCCAACAAATGCGGCACATAGAAGAAGCATCGGCAGGAACAAAGGCCATCCGGCAAAACTATCTGTTGTAAAACCTGCAGTTGTTGCCATTGAGACAACTTGGAAAAATGCCTGATCTAATGTTTGCCCAAAAGAGCCATACACTGAGTGATAAAGTAAAACCAGTGTACAGATAATGACGAGGGCTAACTGGAAGCTAATGAATGTTTTAAATTCAGGATCGCGCCAATAGATACCTAAGCTACGCCCAGTAAGCACGGCAAAGTGCAGACCAAAATTACAACCCGAGATAATTAAGAAAACCGCAATAATGGTATTTATCGCTGGGCTATTGAAATACCCCACACTCGCGTCATGCGTTGAAAAACCACCAATCGCTATTGTAGAAAAACTATGAGAGATGGCATCAAACACATCCATACCTGCTATCCACAGCGCAATCGCACATACAATCGTCAGCAATACATAGATGAGCCAAAGGGTTTTTGCCGTTTCTGCAATACGCGGTCGCATTTTATTATCTTTAAGCGGCCCAGGCATTTCAGCACGGTAAAGCTGCATTCCCCCAACACCGAGTAATGGCAGGATCGCCACAGCAAGTACGATGATCCCCATCCCACCTAACCACTGTAGCATTTGCCTATAAAATAAGATGGCTTTCGGGAGCGTATCGAGCCCAGTTAACGTTGTCGCTCCTGTTGTGGTTAACCCAGAAAAGGATTCAAAAAAAGCATCGGTTATGGAAAGGTTTGGCTTTTCAGAAAAAATAAAAGGTAATGCCCCCACACTTCCTAGCACGGTCCAAAACAAGACGACAATAAGAAACCCTTCTTTTGCTTTAAGTTCATGCTTGCTGTTGCGCGTTGGGATCCATAACAGTAATCCGAGCACTAAAGCCGTAACAAACGTTTGACTAAATGCTCGACCTGCTCCATCACGATAAATAAGCGCAACAATACCCGGCACAACCATGGTAAAAGAGAAGATAATAACGAGTAGCCCGACAATACGGGTTATTGCACGAAAATGCATTCGGCAGGTTCCTTGCTAACCAATTGACTATTCAGATTCAGGTATGAGTTCTAAAGCCCCGCGACTCATATCGCGTAATTTATCATTGACTTCTTGCTCTAAGGTAGCAGGAATTGCAATTCGTAGGGAAACAGATTCGTTATATTCACTGTGTAAAATCATCCCGTTGACCTGCGTAACTAGCTGCTCAACCGTATTAATAAATGCATAATCACAAACTAGCTGGAAAAATTTTTGCGGTACTTTTGTTTGTGTTGGTAATAACTTAAGTGCTTGCTGAGCACCATTACCATAAGCTTTAACTAAACCGCCTGTCCCTAGTTTGATACCACCAAAATAACGTACAACAACACAGGTGATCTCCCCAAGATTGCTGCCGAGCAATTGTGCCATTATTGGCTTTCCGGCCGTTCCTGTTGGCTCACCATCGTCGGAAAAACCTAACTGCTGAGAATCATCCGGGCGTCCTGCAACAAATGCCCAGCAATGGTGCCGAGCATCTGGGTATTGAGCTTTAATGGATTGAATATACTCCTTTGCGGCATCAATACCTTCTGTATGTGCAAGATAGGTAATAAAACGGCTTTTTTTAATTTCTTCTGTATA
Source organism: Providencia sp. PROV122 (assembly GCF_028482365.1). Taxonomy (NCBI): domain Bacteria; kingdom Pseudomonadati; phylum Pseudomonadota; class Gammaproteobacteria; order Enterobacterales; family Morganellaceae; genus Providencia; species Providencia sp. PROV122. Next base: position 2,767 of record NZ_JAMPQI010000017.1, read on the forward strand.
ACAGATAGATTCAGCCGGTATTAAATAAGGTTTCATTACGGTAGTTGCAAATCTCGCGTCATATTTTCAATCCGATTATGATGAATGATGATGTTATCTTCAATACGAATACCCCCATAAGGTTTGAACTGCTCAATTTTTTCCCAATTAAAGTGTTGAGCAAATTCGCCTGCGCGCCAAGATGACAGTAACGATTCGATAAAATAAAGGCCGGGTTCAATAGTCAGCACCATTCTTGGTTCCAGTACGCGAGTGCAGCGAAGGAAAGGATACATTTTCGGTGCAGCAAGCAGTGTTCCATCTTCATCCTGCATAAAACCAGCAGCATCATGAACTTGTAAACCTAGAGGATGGCCTAACCCATGGGGTAGGAATGGCGTGGTTAGCCCTTGCTCCACCATAGTTTCTTCGCTAATTCCCTTAATGATTGAGTGTTTTTTCAATAGCTTAGCAATTCGATGGTGCATATCGACGTGGTAATCGGTATAACGTACACCTGCTTTGATGGTATCAATCAAGGCCAACTGTTCTTTATTCATATCGGCAACAAGAGCAGCAAACTCACTTTTGCCTTTTGCGGCATAAGTACGAGTTATATCAGCAGCATAGCCGTTATACTCAGCCCCTGCATCAATCAGAAAGCTTCTTATTTCATTCGGTGCTTGTTGCTGTAATTTAGTGTAATGCAATACGGCTGCATTTTCATTGAGTGCAATAATATTCCCATAAGGTACATCTGTATCGCGATGCCCTGTCGCTTGTAAGTAACTGATGTTGATATCAAACTCACTCATGCCTGCTTGGAAAGCCTCGAATGCCGATAAATGACCATTTACCGCCATTTTTTGCGCTTCACGCATGCAATACATTTCATAATCTGTTTTATAAGAACGATGGAAATGATAGAAATCAACGACAGGTTTTGGGTTAATATTTTGTAGGCGAATACCCAGTGATTCCGCTCTAGCTTTAGCAGAACCAATATAGGCAATATTTTCTTTAGGTATATTCGCTAAAAACTCACTAATATCATCTGCATTTTTTAAATGAATAAGCTCAACTTCTTTGGTCCAAAAGCTATTTGGTAATGGCTCAACGCTGTGCCAATAATCAACGGGAGAATAGAACCAAAGTTTAGGTTTATTCACACCATCCACTAATAACCAAGAATGTGGAACATCGGTGACAGGCACCCATGCTTTAAAGTGAGGATTCACTTTGAAAGGATAGTCGCTGTCATCAAGAAAAATACGTTGAGGTTCACCCGAATGAATCAGTATGGCGTCTAGCTTGCTGCGTTGTAAGACCTGCTGAGTTGTTGTTTGCAAAGTTTTAATATGGTCAGCGTAGAGTGCAGTCAGTTTTTCCATTTCATTCAACCTTTCAGTTTTATTAGAAAATCCAAGCTTAGCACGTTCTTGAATTGACTGGTATGCAATCTGAGGGGAAATCCACTTAATCAACTGATTATTAAATAGAATACTATTTTCCCTCTCCTATATTTCACTTATTTGCTGTGATCAACGTTCCAGTTTTGTTATCAATTATTTGCATTCCTTTAACATTCTAGTCACACTCAACTCTATCTGGTCGTACCAGATGATAAAATCATCATAAGGAGAACGGCATGCTTTATCAAAGTGAAACAATCTATGTTCAATGGTTGAAAACAGGTATTGCAGAACTCGTTTTTAACTCGCCTGGGCCAATAAATAAATTGGATACTCATACCGTTGCTTCACTTGATGAAGCAGTTGCTGTACTTGAACAGCAATCAGGCCTATTAGGCGTTATTCTAAGATCTGACAAGCCTGCATTTATTGTTGGGGCAGATATCAAAGAGTTTCTTTCACTTTTTGAAGCACCAGCAGAGACCCTAAGCGAGTGGTTAGGCTACGCAAATGGTATTTTTAATCGTATCGAAGACTTACCTGTTCCTACTCTTAGCGCCATTAATGGGTATGCGCTAGGTGGAGGCTGTGAATGTATTCTTTCTACTGACTTACGTATTGCGACTCCAGATGCGCGTATTGGGTTACCTGAAACGAAACTCGGTATTATGCCGGGCTTTGGCGGCTCTGTTCGTTTACCTCGATTAATCGGTTTAGATAGCGCCCTAGAAATTATTACCGCAGGCAAAGACATTAGTGCCGCAGAATCACTCAAATTCGGCTTGGTTGATGCCGTTGTTGAGACGGACAAACTTGTAGAATCAGCCCTTGCCCTCATTGAATCAGCAATCGCAGGAGCGATTAATTGGCAGCAAAGACGTCAACCTAAGTTACAACCATTACAACTTAGCCCTATTGAACAGAGCATGAGCTTTAATGTTGCAAAAGGTATGGTGTATAAGGTTGCAGGAAAACACTATCCCGCCCCTATGACGGCAGTCAATACCATTGAAAAAGCAGCCAACTGTGCTCGTACTGAAGCCCTAAAACATGAAACAGCAGCTTTTGTTCCACTTGCTCATAGCGATGTTGCTCGCTCATTAGTTAGTATTTTCTTAAATGATCAGCAAGTTAAATCAACAAGCAAACAGCTTTCTCGTCACGTTGAAGCCCCTCAACATGCCGCAGTACTAGGAGCAGGAATTATGGGAGGTGGAATAGCCTACCAGTCCGCAAGTAAAGGCGTTCCTGTGCTCATGAAGGATATTAATGAAAAATCTTTAGATTTAGGCATCGAAGAGGCTCATAAACTATTAAATGGTCAATTTGAGCGCGGGAAAATCAATGCCTCAAAAATGGCGAAAACACTCGCATCGATTCATCCTTCGCTTTCTTACGCGGGTATCGAAAATTCACAAGTGATCGTGGAAGCGGTCGTTGAAAACCCCAAAATTAAAGCCGCTGTGCTGACGGAAGTTGAAGCATTAGTTAGCCCAGAAACAATTTTAGCGTCTAATACGTCGACCATACCGATTACTGAGCTAGCGAAGTCGTTAAAACGTCCCGAAAATTTTTGTGGTATGCACTTCTTCAACCCTGTGCATCGCATGCCGCTTGTTGAGGTTATTCGTGGTCAAAAAACCTCAGAGGATACCATCGCCAAAGTCGTCGCTTACGCCAACAAAATGGGTAAAACCCCCATTGTCGTTAATGACTGCCCTGGTTTCTTCGTCAATAGGGTTCTTTTCCCTTACTTTGCAGGTTTTAACTTACTGCTACAAGATGGTGCAGATTTCAGAGAAATCGATAAAGTCATGGAAAAAGAATTTGGCTGGCCGATGGGACCTGCATATCTTCTTGATGTAGTTGGTATTGATACCGCATCCCATGCAGAGCATGTAATGGCATTAGGGTTCCCTGAGCGCATGAGTAAAACAGGCAAAAATGCTATTGATGTTATGTTTGAAGAAAAACGGTTTGGGCAAAAAAATGGTAAAGGCTTTTATCAATATGAAAAAGATAAAAAAGGAAAGCCAAAGAAAGTTGATGACCCCGCCACAGATGCGTTACTCGCCTCAATCAGCCAAGGCAAGCGCTCATTTACAAAAGAAGAGATCATTGCACGTATGATGATCCCGATGATCAATGAGGTCGTTCGTTGCTTAGAAGAGGGCATCATTCAAAGCCCTGCCGATGCAGACATCGCTTTAGTTTACGGCCTTGGATTCCCTCCTTTCCGAGGAGGCGTCTTCCGCTACTTAGATACCGTTGGCACACAATCTTATGCTAAGACAGCGGAGGCCTATGCTCAGTTAAGCCCTCTGTATCAAATTCCTGCGGGTCTCAAAGAAAAATCTCAGGCCAATTCCAGTTATTATGCGAAGCCACCTGTAGTGGCAATTGATATTAAAAAAGTTGCGAGAGGCTAATAGTATGGAAAATGTCGTTATTATCGATGGAATACGTACACCAATGGGGCGTTCAAAGGGCGGTGTATTTCGCCATGTCCGAGCGGAAGACCTCTCAGCACACCTGATGAATGTGATTTTTGAACGCAACCCTAACGCAAGCAAAAAAGAACTCAATGATATTATTTGGGGCTGTGTGCAACAGACCCTTGAACAAGGGTTCAATATCGCTAAAAACGCTGCGTTACTGACTGATATCCCACATACAGTTCCTGCGGTCACAGTTAACCGTTTGTGTGGCTCTTCAATGCAAGCTCTGCATGATGCTAGCCGACTTATTATGACAGGCGATGCAAACTCAGTCTTAATCGGTGGTGTGGAGCACATGGGTCATGTTCCCATGACACATGGTATTGATTTCAACCCTAAATTAACGTTACGTGTCGCAAAAGCGGCTGGTGCAATGGGCCTAACCGCAGAAATGCTGGCTAAAATGTACAAAATTAGCCGTGAGGAGCAAGATGCGTTTGCCCTTAGATCGCACCAACGTGCTGCCCAAGCCACTAAAAATGGTCAATTTAAACATGAAATAGCGCCCGTAGCTGGGCATGACAGCCAAGGCAATCTCTTTGCCGTGGATTATGATGAAGTTATCCGTTTTGATGCAAGCCTCGAAAGCCTAGCATCATTGCGCCCCGCCTTTGACCCCGTAAGTGGTACCGTCACGGCAGGTAACTCTTCTGCCCTTTCAGATGGGGCGTCAGCAATGCTCATCACAGGCGAAAGCTACGCTAAAGAACGAGGGCTCAAGCCACGTGCCAAAGTTCGCTCAATGGCCGTTGTTGGCTGTGATCCTTCAATCATGGGCTTTGGGCCAGTTCCTGCTACAGAGCTAGCGCTAAAACGCGCGGGGTTATCATTAGCGGATATCGATATTATTGAATTAAATGAAGCATTTGCCGCTCAATCCATTGCCTGCTTAAAAGGGCTGAAACTGCCAGAAAGCCTTATTGATGAAAAAGTCAACCTTAATGGCGGTGCTATTGCATTGGGCCACCCTCTGGGTTGTTCTGGGGCAAGGATTACAACGGCATTGCTCAATCAGTTAGAGCTGAAGGATAAACAATTTGGCCTAGCAACAATGTGTATCGGATTTGGGCAAGGCATTGCCACGATCATTGAGCGTGTATAGTGTGTCTATACCCTAAGTCGTTCAAGCGCATGTTTGCCAAAAGGATAAGCTCAAAAACGGTATTATCTGAGCAATGCCAAACAGCTAAACCTGCGCCAATTGAAATATAAAGGGTATAGCCGCGAGTTGCCGTAGTGTTGTTGTATGTTGTCAACATTCCCGCCTAGTCAGGGGCGGGCTTTTTCTTTTTTGCCACTTGGTTTATCCATTTGGGCAAAGTTTAACTGACAAGTTACTGTCTAAAACAACCAATCAATGTCATCACCAACAAGGAAAGTGGCACATATACGCTCAATCATGCCACAGGCCATCGATTCAAATATTCAGTAAATTATCATTTAAATAAACTCGTAGGCATCACCAAATAATTGTTCAGGCTTTGCATTACGCTCTGCACAAAAACGTTCTCTGGCGATTTTTGCCATTTCAAAACGCCCTGCTATGTAAATATCATAGGAGGACAAATCACCAAAATCTTCCAATACCCCACTTAAAACCGTTCCTGAGCGCCCTCTCCATTGTTCATCCGGTTGTTCAACGATAGGTATCACTTTTAGATTAGGATAACGTTCACTAAGCGCTTGCAGCTCTCCTAAGTCGTAAAGGTGCTCTAGCTGACGCCCCCCCCAGTAGAAGGTAATATCTCTAGAAGGGTTTTCCATGAGAGCCGCGAGTAGGATCGAATGCGTATAAGAAAACCCCGTGCCTCCTGCAACTAAGATCATTGGGTTTTGGCTATTTTCTCTAAACCATGCCTTGCCATGTGGGATATCAATATCGATACGGCGTTGATCTAAAATTCGATCCATCACCGCCATGGCATAAAGATTGATTTCTGAAGCGCCAATATGTAATTCAATTGTTTCGTTATTAGCAGGTGTAGATGCCATTGAGAATGGGCGCTTATCACGCTCATCCATGATCACCATAAGGTACTGACCTGCTTTAAAATGAAAAGGACCATCCGGCAACAAAATAACCCGATATACTGTGTCAGTTATGGACTCAACAGATGTGACTTTACAGCTCAAAGTTGCCATGGCTCCCCTCTTATTTTTCAAAAATATTCAATTGATCCCAAATATCATCAATTCGCGACTTCACTTGTTCATCCATAACAATTGGCCTACCCCATTCCCTGTTTGTCTCACCGGGCCATTTATTTGTTGCATCTAGCCCCATTTTTGACCCTAGACCAGAGACTGGTGATGCAAAATCAAGATAATCGATAGGTGTATTTTCCATCATAACAGTATCGCGAGCAGGATCCATACGAGTGGTTATCGCCCAGATCACATCTTTCCAGTCACGCGCATTGATATCATCGTCACACACAATAACAAATTTTGTGTACATAAATTGACGGAGGTAAGACCAAACACCCATCATGACGCGTTTTGCATGGCCTACGTATTGTTTTTTCATCGTAACAACAGCAAGACGATATGAGCACCCTTCTGGAGGAAGGTAAAAATCGACGATTTCTGGAAACTGCTTTTGTAAAATAGGTACTAGGACTTCATTTAGGGCTTCCCCCAGTACAGCTGGCTCATCGGGTGGCCGGCCTGTATAGGTAGAATGGTAAATCGCATCACGGCGTTGAGTAACATGGGTTACCGTAAAGACAGGGAAACTATCTATCTCATTATAATAACCAGTATGATCACCATAAGGCCCTTCCGGCGCGAGCTCACCAGGTTCAATGTAGCCTTCTAAGATAATCTCAGCGCCCGCAGGTACTTCAAGATCATTCGAGATACATTTAACGACTTCCGTTTTATTACCACGTAATAAACCGGCGAACGCATATTCAGACAGCGTATCAGGAACCGGAGTCACCGCACCTAGGATAGTTGCAGGATCCGCACCAAGCGCTACTGCGACAGGGAATTTTTCCCCCGGATGCTGTTGGCACCACTCTTGAAAATCCAGCGCACCACCGCGGTGAGAGAGCCAACGCATGATCACTTTATTTTTCCCCAACACCTGTTGGCGGTAAATACCCAAGTTTTGACGCTCTTTATTAGGGCCTCTTGTTACCGTTAATCCCCATGTAATCAGCGGCGCAGCATCTTCAGGCCAGCAGTGCATAACAGGGATTTTGGTTAAATCGACGTCATCCCCCGCCCAAATTTGCTCTTGGCAAGGGGCTGAGCTTAGCCGTTTTGCTGGCATGTTGAGTACCTGTTTGAACTTAGGTAATTTATCAAACAGGTCACGAAAACCTTTCGGTGGATCCGGCTCTTTTAGAAAAGCAAGCAGCTTACCAACATCGTGTAGTGCCTTGATATCTTCCTGCCCCATTCCCATCGCAACACGTTTGGTTGTGCCAAATAGGTTGCACAAAACGGGCATATCATAGCCTTTAGGGTTTTCAAATAATAAGGCAGGGCCCCCTGCTCTAAGCGTGCGATCAGCTATTTCCGTCATTTCGAGGTAAGGGTCGACTTCCATCGTAATACGTTTTAGTTCGCCTTGCTTTTCAAGCTGGGCAATGAAGTCTCTTAGGTCACGGTATTTCATTGTCATCTTTTACTATTACAGAGGGAGTCTCATTATAAGACGTCCGGCCAAGGTTACAAGTTACCCATAAAAACTATTCATAATCAATATGGTTATAGTCAAAAACATCTTATTTTACTGGCAATCGAATGGAACCAATGCTTTTAATGATAAAGTATCAAACTGTTCAGGGAATGATTGGTTGTGCTGAAAGAGTTTAAAACCTTCATTTTTACCACTGAAATAAGTCAATGTGTTGCCTTTAATCTGTAATCCACTACCTTCTCTCAGTGCAACCACGACTTCATGAGGGTTGATGACACAAAACTCTTGTAATCGCTCATCTCGCGTTTCCCCCATATGACCTGAGATATGAGAATCGATATAGTGGGGATTTATCTGTACGGGAAACAACCCCAAAGACGGCATAATCACCGCATTACTCACAGGCATATCATTGGTCGTACGAATACTTGGTGTAGCCACATTACAACCCGCACTCCAACCAATATAGGGAACATCACGCTCTTTAACCGCGCGCTGGATAGCAACAATCAACCCATTTTCATGCAGGCATTTATTTAACCACCATGTATTGCCCCCACTTACAAGGATACATTCTGCTTGTTCAATCGCTTCGACAGGGCTGGAAAAATGTTCAATTGACGTAACTTTAATACCTAAAGCTTCGCTTAATTGCTCTGCTCGCTCATCATGAGGATCCCGTAATATCGCATAAGGCACCAATACCGCTGATGTAATGTTCCTACGCGCGATCATTTCATGGATACGAGGTAAGGCATAACTTAGCCATACTGGATTGTTTGGAAGCTTACCGTTACTCAATAAAAAAATTTCCATGCTGTCTCCTAGATAACCTGTTATTACATTATCACTAACTATAATTTATTGATTTTTAGTTAGTATATATTTCTGATTCTAAATGCTATTCTTACTTTGTCGATTAGTCACATTTTTATACTTTAATTTGTTATGATGAGCATAATTTTGTTGTATTGGGTTTAAGAAATGGAAAAATGGCATCTGCTATATTGTAAACGTGGCCAAATTGATAGGGCCATAGAGCACCTAAATAGGCAAAATGTGATCTGCATGACTCCCATGACAGAAATAGAAAAAGTGGTTAGAGGAAAGCGAACAAAAGTACAAGAGCCGCTATTCCCTAATTATCTGTTCGTGAAGTTCGATCATAACGAAATCCATACCACTACAATACAATCCACTCGCGGTGTCAGCCATTTTGTCCGTTTTGGCCTACACCCCGCCATTGTACCAGACGAAATTATCGAACTTTTGCAACAAGCGCCCCTTGGGCATCTCGTCGATCCCGAAACGCCAACTCATGGTGATAATGTCTTGATTACCGAAGGCATTTTTGCAGGTATTCAGGCAATTTATGATGAGCCTAATGGTGAATCACGCTCAATCTTATTACTGAATATTTTAAATAAAAATGTGTCTAAAGTACTCGATAATACTCAGTTTAAAAAGCTATCTTAACCCACATAAAAAAACTGCACCTTAATTGGGTTGGCTACCAACCTGTTGAGTGCAGTTATAAATCGAGTTTTTATAGACTGAATAACGATAAATTAAGACTCTTCTTTCTCTTCATCGTCTTCTTCATTATTTTCCCGATCTCGCCGACCTTTACCCACATAAAAGTTAGATAAAAGCACACCGAGCTCAAACAACAGATACATTGGCACGGCAAGTAACGTTTGAGAAAGTACATCTGGTGGCGTTAAAAACATCCCCACAATAAATGCACCGACTAAAATATAAGGCCGTTTGCGTTTTAGTGATTCAGGGGTTGTGACGCCGGTCCAACACAACAGAATAATAGCAATCGGTACTTCAAAGGCCGCACCAAATGCCATAAATAAGGTCATTACAAAACTGAGATATTTACTAATATCAGGAATGAAATTGACGCTATCCGGTGTTGTTTTGACAAAGAAACCAAAGGCTAATGGGAAGACAACAAAGTAAGCAAAAGCCATCCCTAAATAGAAAAGGAAGCTACTGGAGACCAATAAAGGCAGCATCAGCCGACGTTCGTGCTTATATAACGCTGGCGCAATAAAGGCCCAAATTTGGTATAGGATCACCGGTATCGAAATAAATACCGATACCATCATGGTCAGTTTAATTGGAGTGAAAAAGGTTGATGCCACATCTGTCGCACTCATTTGAGAACCAACAGGAAGCTTATCAATCAAAGGTGCGGCGACTAGCCGATATATATCATTTGAAAAGTAAGCTAAGGCAGCGAACACAATCAAAACCGTAATCAAACAGTTTAACAGCCGCTTCCTGAGTTCAATGAGGTGGCTAATAAGTGGTTGTGTATCATTTACAGCCATGTTCTATTTTTCGCTTTCTGTCTGATTAGGATTTTTTTTCTCTGTAACGCCATTTTGCTGGTCGCTGTCATTGTTTAGCGATGGCTTTGTCGGCTCATCGACGACAGCTGCCATTTTTGCTGCATATTCAGGATCAGGATCCGATTCAGACTCTGAAGGTTGCGAAGCTTTATTTTGAGCATCTTTAACTGCATTGTCGTAGTTATCAGTTAACTCTTTTGCTTTTTGTAGCTCACTTGCAGCGCTCTCTGTTGTCGAGTGATATCCTGTTTTTAATGATTGTGCAGCTTGGCGAAGCTCATCCATAGATTGTTTCAGTTCAGGGGAAAGCGTTTCCATACCCGCTTTTTCCTGAACTTTTTTCAACGTGTCTTGTAACTCTTGCAATTTGAGTTCTTGTGACAATTCATTTTGCACATTGGAGGCTAATGAACGCATCGCACGGATCCAACCAGCAACAGTTCTCACTGCTACTGGTAGGCGCTCAGGGCCTAAGACGACAAGACCAATAACTGCAACAAGCAGCAGTTCACTGAAACCTATGTCAAACACGGTTTAACCCTGCTCTTTATTTTTGCTCTCAACTGGGCTGTCTTTCTTGTCAGCAGCCTGTTGCTGTTCTGTAATATTTTTAGGTGCAAAGTCAGCATCTTGTTTTTCTTGCTCTTCTTTTGCAGCCTTAGCAGCTTCATCATCGTTCATCGCTTTTTTAAAGCCTTTCAATGATTCACCTAAATCCGACCCCAGAGAACGTAATTTTTTGGTGCCGAAAATTAAAATAATAAGTAGAGCAATAATAATAAGTTGCCAAGGGCTACCAAAAGCGGCCGTTGCAATAGTTGATTCCATTGTTTATACCTCTGTAAAAGTGGGATCAATAGTTATTTATCCCATTATATACAACCTGCTCACAATACGGAAATATTCACAGGCTTATAAACTTGTCGCAAAACAAGGTTTACTTAACTTTTCCCCGATTTATACCAGCCTATAATCCATGATAACGCGCCAGCAGACATAAATGCTATAGCCATTCTATTTGAAGCGGAAATAAAGAATAAACTCCCGCAAAGAATCAGTGTTGCACCAATTCCTAATAGGTATTGAGACTTACGCTGTTTATTACGTTGCTGTTTTAATTGTTCTGACAATTGTTCGATATTGGACTGTAAGAACTTATGTTGACGCAAAGCACCATAAATTAAGTCTGGAATTTCAGGCATTTTCTCGGCCCAGTAAGGGGCTTTCTCTTTTAACGCTTGGGTAATTGCAGGAATACCGACTTGACTGTGTACCCAATCTTCTAAAAATGGTTTCGCCGTTTTCCATAGATCCAATTGAGGATAAAGCTGACGGCCTAAGCCTTCAATATAGAGTAAGGTTTTCTGTAGCAGTACAAGTTGGGGCTGCACTTCCATATTGAAACGGCGCGCAGTATTAAATAAGTTTAATAGCACATGCCCAAATGAAATTTCAGCTAACGGTTTTTCGAAAATAGGTTCACAAACGGTTCTGATAGCAAACTCAAAATCTTCAACGTTAGTATCTGCTGGCACCCAACCTGAGTCGACATGCAGTTCAGCGACCTTGCGGTAATCACGATTAAAGAAAGCAATAAAGTTCTCTGCAAGATAGCGCTTATCTTCTTTATTCAGTGAACCAACAATACCACAATCGATGCCGATATACAGCGGATCTTCAGGGTGCTCATAGCTGACAAAAATATTGCCGGGGTGCATATCTGCATGGAAAAAGCTGTCACGAAAAACTTGAGTAAAGAAGACTTTCACGCCCCTTTCCGCCAAGATTTTCATGTTTGTCCCTTGCGCTTTTAAAGCCGCAATATCGGAAACAGGAATACCATAGATACGCTCCATGACCATAACGTTTTCGCGACAATAATCGGCATAAACCTCTGGTACATATAGCATTGAGCTATTCTCAAAATTACGACGAAGCTGAATAGCATTAGCCGATTCACGTAAGAGATTTAGCTCATCGATCAAGGTTTTTTCATATTCACGAACCACTTCTTTAGGGCGTAGACGGCGACCATCAGGCAGTAAAGGCACCCAATTAGCGATACGATACATGAGTTTTACATCCGCTTTGATAACCGGCAGGATATCAGGACGGATAACTTTTAAAACGACTTCCTTACCATTCTCTTTGAGTTTTGCGGTATGTACTTGAGCAATCGAAGCTGACGCTAGTGCCTTTTCATCGAAATCATCAAACCACTGTTCGAGTGGGCCGCCTAATGATTCTTCAATGTAACGACGAGCCAGTTTGCCGTCAAAGCTAGCGACCTTATCTTGCAGCAAAGAGAGTTGGTCAGCGATAGCGGGTGGAAACAGATCGCGTCGGGTAGATAGCATCTGCCCAAACTTGATCCAGACAGGCCCCAATTCTTGTAAAGCTAAACGTAAACGCTCACCAAGCTCTTTGCCCTTATGCTGGTTTTTAATCCAAAAGAAACCAAAACGACCAATACGCAGCGGTAGCGTCAGCTTTACTTTTGGGATGAGCTCATCCAAACCATACGAAAGGAATACCCGAATAATAAAGTAGAGACGTTTTATTTCACCGGGCGTCATTATACTCCTCCAACTGGCTCAATCGTTTTTCTAGCTCACTTAGTGAATCAGAAACTTGTTCTACTTCATCACTAAAATAAGCCAGTTCGAGTGGGTTTGGAGCCATTTTCCACTCTTCAAGCAGTGTGTCTTTGATATAGTTTTTTTGCCTGCATGCTAAATGTGAAGCTAAACTCGCGCCCTTGCGTAGTACTTGGCTAATACCTTGTGCTGCGACATCGCCTAAGTAAGGGGATAGATAGTGTGCAGGATCCCAAATTGCCATATCTAATAATGACGACCAATGCTGTACAACCTGCATATCACCTTCAATAACAATTTCACCACTATTGATTAGCTGTGATAACTGTTGTTTGTCTTTTAGCTTAATTAGCGTAAAGAGGGATGTTTTGATTGTACAATCAGCAGGCTCATGCCATTGGCTTAAAACATCGACATGGTTATCACTGAAAATCAACGTCAATGTTTTATTCAGCTCTTTCAAATCGATAGACATGACTTTACCCGCTAAGCGTGCTCTAGCGGGTTTTAAGACCGATTCTTTAAATAACATATGATTCAAACATGTTTCCATGAATGCCGTCATTAAAGAATATAACACTGTATTTTGGCTTTCAGCCTGTGCTGATGTGGCTTCCATCTTAGAATTTAAACCCTTTATGCAATGCGACAATACCACCTGTCATATTGGTATAGGAGACTTGTTCAAAGCCTGCATTTTCCATCATTGATTTCAGTGTTTCTTGGTCTGGGTGCATACGGATAGATTCTGCAAGATAACGATAGCTATCAGGATCCCCAACCACAGCTTGACCAATACGAGGTAGAACATGGAATGAATACGCGTCATAAGCCTTATTAAGCGGCTCAATAACAGGCTTAGAGAATTCAAGTACTAGCAGACGACCACCTGGCTTTAACACTCTGAACATTGAGCGTAAAGCTTTGTCTTTATCGGTCACATTACGTAGCCCAAAAGAGATGGTGATACAATCAAAATAGTTATCAGGGAATGGCAGTTCTTCTGCGTTGGCTTGAACATAGCTAACATTACCAACAATACCAAGATCACGTAATTTTTCACGTCCCATTTTTAACATAGAGTCGTTAATATCAGCGAGGATCACCTCACCTTTTTCACCGACAAGACGAGAAAACTTCGCGGTTAAATCACCAGTACCACCAGCAAGATCTAAAACACGTTGGTTACGACGTACACCACTGGCTTCTATCGTAAAACGTTTCCAGACACGATGAATGCCGAAAGACATTAAATCATTCATCAAGTCATATTTTGATGCTACAGAGTGAAAAACATTAGCCACAAGGCCAACTTTATCTTCTTTGCCTACGGTACGGAAACCAAAATCAATAGTTTCTTTTGATGGTTCTGTCATTTCTATTATGCCTGTTTATAATTCAAACTTTTGTAGGAAGTGTAACAGTCTTTGAGGTAAAACCCTATCAAGAAGTCTAAGATTCCGCACAATATGGCTTATCTGACTTTTCAACGAGCTGTGGTGAAATAGGCTGTTTTACCTCAACCCCCATTTCTTTAAAGCTTTCTGCCTGACTAATTAAATTACCACGCCCCTCAGCCAACCTTTTCATTGCGGATTGGTAAGCATTATCCGCTTTATCAAGGCTTGCCCCTAAAAGTTGCATGTCATCAACAAAAAGGCGTAATTTGTCGTACATTTTTGCGGCTTTTGCGGCAATTTCTTGCGCATTTTGCCCTTGGCGTTCATAGCGCCACAAATTGTTAATTGTTCGCACCGCCACTAATAATGTGGAAGGGCAAACTAACATGATATTCTGTTTTATACCTTCATCAAGTAGCTCAGGCGATTCTTTTAAAGCCAATAAGTAAGCCGGTTCAATTGGAATAAACATCAATACATAATCTAAAGAGCGTATCCCCGGTAGTTGATGATAGTCCTTATGACTTAGCATACGCATGTGATTACGAATTGAAGCTACATGGTTTTTGATAGCCTGAGTTTGTTCGTCAGGGTCTTCACTATTGAAATATCTTTCATAAGCGACCAGTGACATTTTTGCATCAACAATCACGTCTTTACCTTCAGGCAAGCGGATAATCACATCAGGCTGATAACGGCTGTTATAGCTGGTATTAATACTGACTTGTGTTTCAAACTCACTCCCTTTGCGTAAACCAGAAGCTTCCAAGATCCGCGTCAGAATGGTTTCTCCCCAGTTTCCTTGGATCTTGTTATCTCCTTTAAGGGCTCGAGTCAGGTTAACCGCTTCTTTGGTCATTTGAGTATTTAGCTGCTGTAACTGACGGATTTCATACGCCAGTGTATGCCGCTCTTTGGCTTCTTCACCAAAGCTTTGCTGTACCTGTTGGCGGAACCCCTCAAGCTGTTCACGAAATGGGGATAGCATGGCAATCAAGCTTTTTTGCTGCTGCTCTGATGCCCTACGCTCATTCTGCTCAAAAATTCGGTTGGCTAAATTTTCAAATTGAATCGTTAACCGCTGCTCACTGTTTTGCAGCAGGCGCTGTTTCTCTTCATTGGCTAGCTGGCTTTGCTCAAAACGTGTTGTGATTTCTCGTAATTCAGCTTCTTGCTCACGATTAATATCTCTGAGTGTTCGCAACTCTTGATCGAGACGTTCATATTCCATTTTCCACTCAGAAAGATGGATGTTTTTTTCATCACTGGCCGCAAGTTGACGATTAATGTGTTGGAGTTCTTGCTCTTTTTGATTAAGTTTTTGCGCAATAAACAGCCAAACGGCTAAGCCGCCAATTAATATACCGCCAAGGGCGCCAATAACCCCATATAAAAGAGAGGTATCCACTGTTAAATCCTTACATGACGAGATCTAGGGTAAGGTAATCGGATACTGTATATCAGTCCAGAAGTAATTTAAAACAAGCCCTAAATTGCGAGACGATTCGCAGCTTAGCCCATCCACTGAGCTAGCCAACGTAATCCAAATGCACCTGGCGCTAATATACCAAATGCCCAAATCATCGCAGACACTAGGTTTGCCGCCTGAAAATAGCGTTTAGGCATTTTACAAATCCCAGCCACTAAAGGTACGACAGCTCTGAATGGCCCGAAGAAACGCCCTAAAAAGACACTCCATATGCCCCAACGATTGAAAAAGTGCTGCCCTCTATCAATCATTTGAGGTTTGCGAGAAATCGGCCACATTTTACGGACGTTATCTTTATAGTGAAAACCAAACCAATAAGAGAGCCAATCACCAAAAAATGCCCCTAACGTTGCCGCAAGCCATACAGGCCAGAATGTAATACCACTTTCGCCGATGAGGGCACCTAAACCTAACAGGATGACAGTTGCAGGCAACAGCAAAGATAAAAAGGCTAAAGATTCACCAAATGCTAGAAAGAAGATGATTGGCAGCGCCCATATTTCATGTTCACGGGTAAATTCGGTCACGGTATGGACGATTTCATTCAACGTCACAGCCTTTCTCCCTTATAATGGATTGGTTTAATACATTAACTAATATGTAATAAACCAATCTTAAACTAATTATTCGAGAAAATAACTTTGAAGTAAGCTTCTGCCAGCATTATCCAGTCCAAAATCACTCTCCAGCCATTTATCAATACTACCATAATGTGTTTTTATGCTATTTATGGCTGTCATAAGAAATTCTTCACGCACAGAATAGACATACTCAAACTTTTTCACCACACTGTCACTCATCCTTTGTGCATGCTCTTCCAATAAATGCTTACGGAATGGCGCGAGGGTTTCATTTGTCAGTAGGTAATCTTCCATGACGGTATCTAAGTCTGCACCCAGCGCAAATAGTACCAAAGCGGCGCCAACACCAGTACGATCTTTACCGACCGCACAATGCTGAACGATCCCCCCTTTTTCAGGCTGCTTTAACATACTCACAAGTTGATGGTAAGCAGGATTATTTAAAGGCAATAGCTCGTAAAGGCGCCCCATAAATATTTTAGGGTCAAACTGTTCAAGTGACTCTGGTGTCAGTTGACCTAAGTCGGCACTGACCTCCTTTGCCATAGGGTTCGCTGGGGCATTAACATAATGAGCACCATCCCAAATCATATCTGGTTTTGCTTTTGTTTCCGCCACATCACGGTAATCCAAGATTTGATAAAGGTTTTGTGATTGTAAAACGGCCAAATCCTCTGTCGTTAAATGGTTCAAAGCTCCTGAACGAAATAGCACGCCTGATTTTATTTTGTTGCCATTGGCTAATTTTTTTCCGCCGAGGTCACGGAAGTTAATTCCACCTTTTAACGGTAATACTGAAGGGTGTAAATAAGGTGTTTTTGTCATAATTATCGCTACCTATGATATTGATTATGACTAAAACCATAACAGATTATGACCGGAAAAAAATCAGAAAAAATACCCGCCGTTAAGCAGGTATTCATAAAAGAGTGCATTGAAATGTAATCAATATCGAAAAAGAGAAAGAAAACTGGGCTCGTCTACGGTTTATTCACAACCGAGCGAACATCAAAGTAAACGAGCCAGTAATAGGAGAAATTAAAGTAGACGACGCGCAGCTTCAACAACAATGCTTAATACATTGCTTTCTGTTTTCTTCAACAGTGCTTCGTCTGGAATTTCTTGTTGAGTACGGTTAACAATCACACCTGCAACCATACCCGCACGTAGGCCTTGGCTTGAGCACATGGTCAGCAACGTCGCTGATTCCATCTCATAGTTCATCACGCCCATATCTTGCCATTCTTTCATTGAACCTCTGAAATGGCGCATCACACGACCAGTATAGGTGTCATAACGCTCTTGGCCTGGATAGAAGGTATCCGATGAAGCAGTCACACCCACATGGACTGTTGCACCCGCTTCTTTCGCTGCATCATAGAGTGCATTCGTACAAGTAAAGTTAGCAACGGCTGGGTATTCCAATGGCGCAAAATGTTGGCTCGCACCGTCTAATCTTACGGCTGCGGTTGTCACTAACACATCACCAACATTAATATTTTCTTGAATAGCCCCTGTAGTACCAATACGCAAGAAAGTACGAATACCTAGCTGCGCAAGTTCTTCTACAGCAATAGAGGTTGAAGGACCACCAATTCCCGTTGAACAAATAATGACTGCTTTACCATCAAGCTCACCACGCCAAGAGGTGAACTCACGTAAAGAAGCGAGATGTACCGGATTATCCATCAGGCGTGCGATTTTCTCGACACGATTTGGATCACCGGGAACAATTGCAACGGTTGCACCCTGTAAGTCGCTCTTTTTTAGACCTAAGTGGAATACGTCAGACATATCAAACTCCTTTACACAATGGCATCATTGAATTTATACGTTGTGATTAATATAGCGGTAAACCCATGTCAATTTAGTGACCATAGTCACTTTTAATGGAAATGATTTTATCTAGATTTCATTAAATGGTGATTTAGATCACAAATTAATTGTTTTAAATACAAATATGCAATCAGTATAGACGATATGAAAGAAAGTCACGAAAAAGCGCCCGAAGGCGCTTTGAATTATTGGCAGAAATAAAAGATAGTTTATCTATCAGAGAACTACATCAAGGATCAGAACGCCTACTAGACCAATGGCCCAAGCTATCGTTGTTGGGATAGACCAAACCATCATCTGTTGTCTAACGTCCTTAATACCCATCATTCGGTTAACAACCCAGTAGAGGCTGTCGTTGAAATAACCAAAGAACAGTGACCCCATTGTCGCAGCTTGAGCCGCAACAAGCAGATTGATATCAGGGATCTGGCTAATAATGGGAGCAGAAATCGATGCCGCTGTGATCATCGCGACGGTGCCCGAACCCTGAATTAAACGTACCAATGTGGCGATAATAAATGGGATCAACACTGGAGTGATTGGTAAACTCGCCACATGCTCCGCTAAAATATTCCCCGTACCACTGTCACGTAAAACCGCACCTAACGCACCACCCGCACCTGTTACCAGTAAGATGATCCCGGCTGACTGTAAGCCTTCTTCCATGCGGTCGATGACTTCTTCTTTCGTCGCTTTTGGCATCAGCGTATAAACGGCAATCAACACACTGATAGACAGAGCAATTATTGGTGCACCAAGGAATTCAAAGGTTTGGAAATACCAATTATTCTCCATCCCTTGAAAGGCGTCGGTTTTTAGCAATAACCCGTTGACCGCATTGATAAAGATCAACAAGATCGGTGTTACGATAGGTAATACAGATAAGAAGAGGCTTGGTAACGGCTTGTTCGCCTTTTCTTCCATATAGCGGTCGTGAATTTCTTTCAGATCTGCGTTGTTGCTTTCATCGGGCATAAACTCAGGGTATTTAACAGCTAACCACTTCGCGTAAAATACGATCCCAATAACGCAAGGGATAGCAAGGGTCATCCCCGTTAAGATCATGGCACCAATATCCACACCGAAGATCCCAGCAACTCCTAAAGGACCCGGAGTCGGCGGCACAGTGTGGTGAGTAACCACTAAGCCACCAGCTAATGCGACACCAAGTGTCAGCAGACTACGCTTACCATTTTTCGCTAATGCCTTCGCTAATGGGTAGAGGATCACGAATGCGGAGTCAACGAAAATTGGAATACTGACGATATAACCTGTGATAGCCAGCGCCCATTCTTCGCGTTTTTTCCCTAACCAACGAATAAAGCTATACGCTATTTGTTCAGCGGCACCAGAAACTTCTAGTACCCTTCCCATCATTACCCCGAGACCGATAACAATACCGATACCACCGAGTGTGCTACCAAAACCTTTTGTAATTACAGAGACGGTTTCTGCGGCGGTTAACCCACCTGAGATACCTGCAATAGCTGCTGCAATCAACATGGCAAGTAACGCATGAATACGCGTTCGCAATACCAAGAAGATCAGGACAAATATGGCCACCGCGAGGCCAATAATAGGAATATAGGACATAGCTTATCCCCTATTGCTGTGAGCCGTGGTGAGTGATGAATGAACGAATTGCATCAGCAAACGAACCATCTGCACGGAAACCAAGGCCTAAAGCACGGCTAATATCGAATTTACCCGGCCAACTTGCGACAATACGGTTAATGGCTTCATCCGGTTCAAAACGGATCAGATCAACCGCTTTTTGGCCTGCGACATCACGTAGAGCATCAATCATCCCTTGAACTGTCACAGTGATCCCCGGTAAGTTAACCGTACGAGACAAGCCAAATTGCTCTGCTGAAATGGTTGCAGCATGAATGAAATTACTGACAACCGTTTCTGGACTCGAGAGCCACAACGCAAGTTCAGGTGAAACAGGGCAAACACTCTCAACCCCATTTAATGGCTCACGAATGATGCCACTGGCAAATGAAGAAGCGGCTTTGTTCGGAACGCCAGGGCGCACACTGATTGTTGGTAGGCGTAACACACGTCCATCAACATAGCCTTTACGTG
Organism: Providencia sp. PROV122; assembly: GCF_028482365.1. NCBI lineage: Bacteria > Pseudomonadati > Pseudomonadota > Gammaproteobacteria > Enterobacterales > Morganellaceae > Providencia > Providencia sp. PROV122. The sequence continues at coordinate 22,659 of NZ_JAMPQI010000017.1, forward strand.
AATAGTCATTAACCATCAATTCGCACATCGCTTTTTGTGCACCATACGATGATTGCGGGTTAACCACACAAAGGTCGGTGATAACGTCAGGTAGTTCACCGCCAAATACTGCTAATGAACTGGTAAAGATAAACTTCATTGCAGGGTTTTTAGCACGAGCCACTTCCAATAATTGGCGAGTCGCTTCGAAATTTACTTTCATGCCTAAATCAAAATCGCTTTCAGCATGACTACTCACAATAGCAGCGAGGTGATAAACGATGTCGGTTTGCGCATCAATCAGCTTATCAGCGGCACCCGGCTGAGTTAAATCTGTTGCAACACAACTCACTCTAGCGTCTTCAATTGGCGATGTAGGGCACTGAATATCCGCTAAAACGAGTTGGTCAAATTTAAAACCCTGGCTGTTTTTAAGTAAAGCAGCGGCTAGCTGCTGACCCAAAAAGCCAGCGCCGCCTGTAATGATAACTTTCATTGTTATTCTCCTTGAATAGCCCTAATTTGAGCTATTCATCATTAGGTAAGATTATTTATGTCTTTATTAAATGAAGTTTTATATTTTGTTCTGTTATCCGCTGCACAGCATCGTTTGGTAGCTGATCATCACAAATAATGTCGTGCAATTGATTTAGTGGGCAAACACGGAACATGCCATATTTACCAAATTTGCTACTGTCAGAAACCAGCACACAGCGCCGAGCAACATCCAGTAATGTTTGTTTTATTTGTACTTTTTCTTCATGAGGCGTGGAAACCCCATGCAGTAAATCCCAAGAGCTAGTGCTAATAAATGCCACATCAACATTTAGGGTTTTCAGCATCATTGCGGCGGTATTGCCAACACACGAATGGTTACGTTTATCCACTTGCCCCCCCGTGTGATACAGATTGAGTTGTGATTTGTTCATCAAATATTGCATGATAGAAAAATCATTAGTCACAATCGTCAAATTAAACCGTTCACCCAGCACACGGGCTATCTCAAATGTCGTTGTTCCCGCATCGAGATAAACCACTTGCCCATCTTCAACGAGCGATGAGGCAAATTTACCTATTTCACGTTTGCTTCGGTGATGTAAACGCGCTTTCTCACTCCAAGGAAGCTCTTGGCGTAACGCATCGTTTAACCGAACACCACCGCTTATTGCAACGACTTTCCCTTCCTCTTCTAGCATGCGGATATCACGTCTTACCGTCATATGCGACACATTCATTAGCTCCACCAAGTCGTTAATCGACACGGTTTGGTACTCATGGACGTAACGGTAAATAAAATCACGACGCTCTGAAGGGATCATAGGCTCTCCTGCTTAAGACTGTGCTTGCTTCAGCCAACCTAAACCGTCTTCGGTACGACCTGCGGGGTGATATTCACATCCAAGCCAACCTTGATATCCCATTTCATCTAATTGTTTGAAAATCCATGGGTAATTGACTTCACCACTATCAGGCTCATGACGATAAGGAACTGAAGCTATCTGAATATGACTAAATTTACCCCATAAACGCTCAATTGTTTTCAATAAATCACCTTCCATAATTTGGCAGTGATAGAGATCCAATTGAATAAACACATTTTCACGTGCGATCTTTGGTAGCAATGCCTCAGCTTGCTTTTGCGTAGTCAAAAAGTAACCCGGCATATCACGCGTATTGATAGGCTCAATTAATACACGAATGCCATGCTCAGCCATAATATCTGCGGCATATTGAATATTTTTAATAAAACACGCTTGCTGCTGTTCAGGGGTAAATCGGGCATCCAATTTACCTGCCATCGCATGCACCTGCTTACAACCCAACGCTTTGGCATATTTCAGTGCCGTCTGTACGCCTTGTGCGAACTCATCTTCACGACCCGGAATAGATGCCATGCCGCGTTCACCCGCCGCCCAATCGCCCGCTGGCATGTTGAACAGCGCTTGAGTTAAACCATATTTTTCCAACTGTTCAGCTATCGCTTCAGGTTGTTCTTCATAGGGGAAAAGATATTCAACGCCAGTAAAGCCCGCTTGTGCAGCGCGTTCAAAGCGCTGAATAAAAGGAACTTCGTTAAACATCATACTGAGGTTTGCTGCAAATTTAGCCATATCAGGTGCCTCATTTCTTTGGATAACGGCTTTCTAGCTCGTTAACTTGCTCTTCAGTGAGTGTTGTAAAACCTTGCTGGCGTAATGTGATATATAAACGCGCCGTATCTTCCAACTCTTCAGCATTGAAGAAAGCTTGCCTTAAGGTTTTACCGCCAACTACGGGTCCATGATTCGATAGCAGTACTGCGTTATGGTTAGGAGCCAATTTTTCAATTTCTTCACCAATACGGTCATCCCCCGGTGGCAAGTATTGAATTAATGGCAATTTGCCGACTCGCATCACGTAATAAGGCGTGATTGGCGGCAAGCAATTGCTGCTATCAAGCCCTGATAAACACGACAGTGCGGTTAGCCAAGGGGAGTGTAAGTGAACCACCGCTCGGCAATCAGGACGCTGTCGATACATCGCCATATGCATAGAGACTTCTTTAGTGGGCTTATCGCCATCGATCCAGTTCCCTTCTGCATCCAACTTACTTAGTCTTTCAGGATCTAAATCCCCAAAGCTGGAGTTAGTTGGCGTGACGATAATGTTCCCATCCGGAAGTTTGGCACTGATGTTTCCAGCTCCGCCACTACTATAGCCACGGTTAAACATCGATTTAGCCCAATCAGCCAGCTCTTGGCGTAGTGCCTTTTCTTCACTCATTAAACATCTCCTGTGCGTACTGGAAGAAATTCTCTTGGCCGAAATTACCCGATTTGAGTGCCAACCAGTGACCGCTTGTTAAATCTTGAACCCATGGAACGCCCGGTGCGATTGGCGCACCAATGCTTAATTGCTCGGTTCCTAGGCTTTGAACGACTTTGCCGGATGTTTCGCCACCCGCAATAATAAAGGTGTTATAACCTTGTGCTTGTAAGAGTTTTACCACTTCCCCAAACACATTTTCCACTGCGCTACTCGCTATATCTGCCCCATACGTCTCTTGAATTTTTCTCAGAATTTCAGGTGGTTGGGTCGCATATAATAGTGGTGCGAGTCCTGTTAATTTTTGCTCTTGAACCCACGTTGCTAATTGTTGGGCATAGAGAGGGTTATCAATGCACTCCCCGACATCCACGACTTTAGCTGGTGCAATTTGTTGGTAGTTTTGCACTTGTTTGTTGGTCATTGCTGAGCAACTGCCAGATAAAATCACGGTCTGACGGCCTTGGCGGCTAGGCGTTTCACCACGGCTACCACCTGCCCCCCATTCACATCCGGTATCCACATTGGCTAATGCCGCCCCAAGCCCAGAACCGCCTGTCAGTAAAGGCATCTCTTTTACCGCTTTGGCGATCGGTAACAAATCATTCATTGTTAATGAATCAACAACGATGTAACTCGCACCTTGCTCGGCTAAGGTTGCTAAACGCTGTTTAATTAGCGTGCTGCCTTGCTGAATATCAGATAATGGGATCAGCCCAGCTTTACCTTCAGATTGCTTTTCCATCACCCTCATCAAGTTAGCATCCGTCATTGGCGTCACGGGGTGATGCTGCATACCACTTTCATTGAGCAGCTGACCATTGACAAATAAATGCCCGTGAACCACGGTTCTGCCATTAATGGGCAGTGCAGGACAAATCAGTGCAACTTGAGTATCAAGCTGCTTCATCAACGCGTCAGTCACTGGGCCAATATTGCCTTTGTCAGTGGAATCAAATGTGGAGCAATATTTAAAGAAAATTTGTTGGCAGTGTGCTTGTTGCTTTAACCAACGACATGCGTTTAACGATGCGTTAATTGCTTCATCTACAGGACAAGAACGGCTTTTTAGGCTGATAACAATCGCATCAACATCGTGTGGTACGACTGTATTGTCATCTGGTTCATTCAATAATTGAACGACTCGCCAGCCGTTCTGGACCATAAATCCTGCGATGTCGGTTGCACCAGTAAAATCATCGGCAATCACACCTAATTTCACAGTCATACTTTTTTCTCCGGTAAAGCAATGCCTTTGAAAGTTTTGATCACAGCACTGTCATCTTGAAGGCCAAAACCTTCGTTACTTGCAGAGATAAACATTTGATGAGCAGTGGCCGCGATAGGTAATGGGAAGTTCAAGGCTTTCCCTGTTTCCATGACCAACCCTAAGTCTTTCACAAAAATATCAACGGACGATTTGGGCGTATAATCACCATCAAGAACATGCTGCATACGGTTCTCAAACATCCACGAGTTACCCGCTGCATGTGTCACGATGTCATACATCATATTCAGGTCGATACCCGCTTTGGCGGCTAATGCCATGCTTTCGGCAGCAACCGCAATATGAACCCCAGCAAGTAGTTGATGGATGGTTTTTACTGTCGACCCCAACCCCACCTCATCACCGACACGATATAAACGCTCAGCTATCGCCTCAAAAACTTCGTTAAGCTGTTCAAACAAGATCGGAGCGCCAGATGCCATCACCGTTAGTTTGCCTTCTGCCGCTTTCAGCGCGCCGCCTGAAATAGGTGCATCCATCAGTGGTAACTGATATTGCGCCAAACGCTGAGCAATCTGTTTTGTTTGCTCAGCAGATAGCGTACTATGCAACATAATAATAGTGCCTGGCTGCAACTGCTCTACCAGAGGCTTATCGCCACCAAATAGGATTGCCTCGACTTGGCGACCATTGACGACAACTAACAGTAAAGCTTGCAGATGTTGAGCGTACTCCGCCGCATTTTGGCCTACTGCGACAGCACCGGCTTGCTTTAAGGTTTGGCAGGCATCTTGGTTTAGGTCAAAGCCATAGGTAGGAATATTATTTTTTATTAGGGATTTAGCGATCCCCATACCCATTGAGCCTAAGCCAATAACACCGACGTTCTTAACGAAATTTCCCATAACAACCCCTGATGTTGTTAATCTTTGTTATTGATGTGAATTCTCACATAACAAAATTCACAAACACATGATGGATATCACATTATTAATAATATAAAAAATCACCAATATTATTTTAATTTATTGTTTTTAATGTATTTTTAATTTTTGGTAATTCACAAAACAATTCACATCGCAATGTGATAAAAAATGTGATGAGAGCGTGGTTTATACCTATCAAGTGTAAAAAATAAAACTTTTCCGCTTTTCCGTTCAGTTAAATCGCAATAGCATCATTTTTGATTGACGCCTCGCTGAAATTGACCAAAATAGCCGATTACTTAATTTTTAGGGATCCTTTAACGCACTGAACACGCTGTTGAAGCCCACAGTTTGAGAAATAATGAGGAGCATTAAATGGGTTTGTTCGATCAACTGATCACCATGGTTGCCGGTGATAAAATGAGCCAGTTTCAATCCGTAATTGAATGGATTGATAAACAAGGTGGGTTAGCAGGGGTTGTTGATAAATTTAACCAACAAGGCTTAGGTGACATTATTCAATCATGGATCAGTAACTCTGAGAACCTACCTGTGAGCGTTAACCAATTAATTCAAGTTTTTGGTAACTTAGATATCCAACAATTAGCTCAAAAAGTGGGTATTGACCCGCAAGAAACGACAGAATTGATCGCCAAATATCTCCCAAAACTCGTTAATCAAGCTACACCAGAAGGTGTTCTGCCAGAACACGTTGATTTGTCTGCAGTTGGCATGAATATGCTGAAAGAAAAGTTGTTTGGTTAATACTGCCTCATCAAAGCAAAAGTGGTAGGTTAACCAACATGCTAACCTACCACTCACCAATATTTAGCTTAGTATTCGCTTCTTAACCTTTTAGCAGCTTCCACCATGTTAGCCAATGATTGACGTGTCTCTGTCCAACCACGGGTTTTCAAGCCACAGTCAGGGTTCACCCACAGACGTTCAACCGGAACACGTTTAGCAGCTTTTCTCAGTAGCGCCACAATCCACTCAACATTTGGCACGTTTGGTGAGTGAATATCATATACACCTGGGCCAATTTCATTGGGATAATGGAAGTCTTCGAAAGCATCCAACAATTCCATGTCAGAGCGCGAAGTCTCAATCGTGATCACATCAGCATCCAGCGCAGCAATCGAATCCATGATGTCATTGAACTCGCAATAACACATATGGGTGTGGATCTGAGTGTCATCATCGGCAATTGCCGCACTGAGTTTAAATGCTTCTACTGCCCAATTTAAATATTCAGCCCACTCATCCTTACGTAATGGCAAGCCTTCGCGAAGTGCAGGCTCATCGATTTGAATAATGCCAATCCCCGCTTTTTGTAGATCATCCACTTCATCGCGTAGCGCCAAAGCAATTTGTTTGGCAATTGTTTCACGACTAATGTCTTCACGCGGGAATGACCAACATAGGATAGTCACAGGCCCCGTTAACATCCCTTTGACTGGCTTTTCAGTCAGCGATTGTGCGTATTTCGCCCACTCTACCGTGATAGCTTCTGGTCGGCTAATATCTCCAATAATGACGGGAGGTTTCACACAGCGCGAACCATAGCTTTGTACCCAGCCATTTTGTGTAAAGACATAACCGTCAAAATGCTCACCAAAGTATTCAACCATGTCGTTACGTTCGGCTTCACCATGCACTAACACATCAATATCAAGCAGTTCTTGCTCTTTAATCGCCTGCTTAATGTGTTCACTGATACTGGTACGATAGTGCGTTTTATCTAAGTTACCTTTTTTGAAATCAAGGCGCAGTGTTCTAATTTCACTCGTTTGTGGAAACGAACCAATTGTTGTGGTTGGCCATAATGGCAAATTAAAGCGTTCACGTTGACGTTGAGCGCGTATTTCATATGGGCTATTACGTTCAGCATCCCCTTTACGGATCCCTTGCAAACGCTGATTGACCGCCGCATTATTGACACGAGTTGATGTCTTACGAGCACGAACCGGAGCGCTGTATTGTTCTAATCCAGCAAGATGCTCTGCCGTTGGCTCATTTAACGCTTGGCTTAGTAATGCTAATTCCGCACATTTTTGTAGCGCAAAAGCAAACCAACTTTTCACTTCTTCATCTAAGCGAGTCTCATCGTTGAGATCGATAGGGCTATGGAGTAGTGAACACGATGAGCCGACCCACAAATTACGTTGGCCTAACAACGGCTTAATACGTGCAAACTTTTCACCTAAGTCAGCTTTCCATACGTTACGACCATTGATAATGCCTAATGAGAGCACCCAATCTTGTGGTAGCGCTTGGTGTAATTTTTCGATGTCATCTTGCCCAGCGACAACATCAACATGCAATCCCTGTACTGGTAGCTGTTTAATCAGATCCAGATGGTGACTGATGCCATCAAAATAGGTTGTCAGCAACAGTTTGGTTTTCCCAGCTAACGCTTGATAAGCCGTTTGATACGCCTGCTGCCACTCTGTTGGTAAATCTAACACCAGTGCTGGTTCATCAATTTGTACCCACTCAATTCCTTTTTGCGCTAAACGTGCAAGAATTTCTTGATAGACCGGTAGCAGATCATTCAATAATGATAAACGATCGAATGATTCACCTTTTACTTTGCCTAACCATAGGTAAGTCAACGGACCAATTACAACAGGTTTGATAGTATGGCCTAGTGCTAACGCTTCATCGACTTCCTCAAACAGTTGTGTCCATGATAAGCTGAATTTCTGCCCTTTTTGGAACTCAGGTACGATGTAGTGGTAATTGGTATTGAACCACTTAGTCATCTCGCCTGCCGCTGCTGGCTTTCCTGTTGGCGCGCGGCCACGAGCCACTCTAAATAGTGTATCTAAATCAATTGAGCCATCTTCGTTTTGATGACGTGGAGGTACATTCCCCAGCAATAAGCTCGTCGTTAATACTTGGTCATACCAAGCAAAATCACCGACCGGTAATAGTTGCACACCGGCATCTTTTTGTTGTTGCCAGTGACGAGCACGTAATTCACGACCCGTTGCTAAAAGCGCTGCTTGGTCAATTTTTCCAGCCCAATAATCTTCTTGTGCGCGTTTTAGCTCCCTTTTCAGACCGACACGAGGAAATCCAAGTGTATGATTTATAACAGACATATTGACCCCTTAAAATTTTTAGCCGTCTAGATGTTTACACATCTATAATCAACAGGTACTGTATAAAGCACAAGCGCAAATTATTCATTGTCATCTTGAAGGTTTCTCATGATCGAATTAAAACATCTAAAAACATTGCATGCGCTCAGCCAACATGGCTCATTGGCAGCGGCTGCAACTTACCTGCACCAGACTCAGTCAGCATTGTCACATCAATTTAGTGACTTAGAACATCGTTTGGGCTTTAAGCTATTTATTCGTAAAAGCCAGCCATTACGATTTACACCGCAAGGGGAAGTGCTATTGCAACTGGCACACCAAGTATTACCAATGGTGAAAGATGCTATTCGTATTTGTAATGAACCGGGCGTGTCGACGCTACGTATCGCTATCGAATGCCATAGCTGCATTCAATGGCTAACACCTGCATTACAGCAATTTAGGCAAACATGGCCGCAAGTTTCAGTGGATTTTAAATCGGGAGTGACTTTTGACCCGCAGCCCGAATTACTTTCACGAGAGCTGGATATTGTACTGACTTCAGATATCTTGGCTGATAAAGAGATCCACTACACGCCGCTGTTTGATTATGAAGTAAAATTAATTGTGGCTAATGATCACCCTTTAGCAAAAAAACCGATTATCGAGCCTCATGATCTCGCCGATGAGACCTTACTAATTTACCCAGTACAACGTCATCGCTTTGATGTTTGGCGCCATTTCTTACAGCCAGCCGGGGTTTCACCAAAGGTGAAAGCCGTTGATAATACATTGATTTTAATACAGATGGTGGCAGCTAAAATGGGGATCGCCGCATTACCACATTGGGCGGTGGATTCGTTTGAAAAACAGGGGTTAATTAGTATAAAAACATTAGGGAGTGGTTTGTGGAGCCGGTTGTACGCTGCATGCCGTGAAGGAGAGCAACGCCAACCCGCTATTGAAGCTTTTACCAAAACGGCCACTAATCATGCCGTTGAGAATCTGTCTTACGTGAAACCGGTGAAAGTATCCAACGCCTATGTACCCACAGAGACGCGACAATCAGGCTCGCTCCAATGGTAAAACTCAACCAATCTGGATGCTGTTGCCAGATGGCAAAATTAACCAGTAGCCCCGCTGGAACCATCATATTATTCATGATAGCAAGGGTTCCGGCGTCTACTTTTGTGGCGCCATAATTCCACATAAAGTAACCGATGCCAGAAGCCACAACACCTAACCACAGTAAAACCCACCATTGAACATGTGTGGTTGGCACTAGCGATTTATCCCCAAATAGCCCCCATCCGAACAGTGCGACCAGCGTTGCACCGATATAAAACCATGAAAAAGCTTGATGCTGAGGGATAGGATATATTTCCATCAAACGCTTATATCCCACCTGACCGACAGCAAAGAAGATATTAGCTAATTGCACAAATATCAGACCTACCCAGAAAGATTCACTAAGATGGTCATAACGAATGATGGCTGCACCAATAACGGCAAGTAGCGAGCTAAACAAATAGCCCATCCGTAAACGTTGGCGCTCCAATAGATCATAAATAAGCGTCACATACAGAGGGGTGAGTACCGTAAATAACAAAAATTCCGCGACGGTGAGATGGCGATACGCTTGGAACACAAAGAAATACATAATACCGAGTTGGCATGCACCAACAATCATGTACAGCACAATCACTTTGAATCCCAGCCCTCGCCAACGTAAAAATGGCAAGAAGACCAATGCCGCTAAAGAAACACGTATTAGGACGGATAGCCAGCTATCCACTTGCCCAGCGAGATATTCACCAATAAGACTAAAAGACGCTGCCCAAAGCAGCGTCGTAATCACAAGTAACCACATTATTGTATTGTTCTCAATTAATGCTCTTTTTCAATCAATACAGCTTCCAACAAATCGAGATCCGTCAGTAAGGATTGCAGCGTTTCATTGCTAATTTTACGCGTTGCACGCAGGTGATATAACTCACCACGTTCAGCACGTAATGCGGTTAGCCTAAAGCGCCGCTCTAAATCTTCAATCTGTAAGTTATGTTCGATTTCATCTTGGCTAGCGGTACGTCGGCGCAAATGCCCCGTAACCCTTGAGGCCACTTCACTAATATCCTCTGGGTCTAATTTTTCATCAACATCCGCCGATAAACGCTCTTCCATCTTGTTTAAACTCACAATGGCGACTTCAGCCATTGCGGCTTTCGCCATACGAATTTCGTTAATATCCGCTTCTTTATCACCGACTTTAAAGTTGCGCAGCAACAGCGGTAACGCGATGACGCCCGCGAATATTGAGAATAAAATCACCCCTGCCGCAATAAAGACTAATTGATAACGCGCTGGGAAAGGTGAACCATCACTTAAAAAGAGGGGTACTGAAAGCACACCGGCTAAGGTAATCGCCCCACGAACTCCCGCAAAAGAAGCTAGCCACAGCTCACGTACCGTATAGTTAGCAAATTGCAGTGGCCTTTTTTTCAGGAACAGGCGGCTAAACCTTTTCATGAGCCATAACCAACAAAAACGCAAAATTAGCAAGGCAAAGTAGATAATGGCGACTGCCGCAAACAACATCCACGTTTCTACGCTAGGATCCAGTTCCGCTTGCAGTACTGATGTTTCCCAAATCCCCGGCAATTGTAAGCCAAGCATGATAAACACCAAACCGTTAAATACGAATTCTAACATTGACCATACGCTGTCAGCACGCAGTCTCATCGCTAATGGCGCATTACGGATCACCCCAGATTTGGTGATTGTCATCCCCGCAGCCACCGCAGCCAAAATGCCTGAGAAACCGATATGCTCCGCAATCATATAAGAGGCAAAAGGCAGCAATAACATAAAGACAATTTGGGTTGCAGGATCATCGCCACTCCAGCGACTCATTAAGCGCAATGACTTGCTGTAAACCCAAGTCACAATGATACCGGATAGCAAACCACCTATCGCCACTTTAAAAAATTCAATCGTGACGCCAGACACTGAGAACATCATGGTTTCCATTGCAATCGCAACCGCAAATTTTAATGCAACCAGACCTGAAGCGTCATTCATCAATGCTTCGCCTTCCAACACGCTCATCATACGCTTAGGTATACGACCTTTACCGACAATCGAAGAGAGCGCTACCGCATCCGTTGGCGAAAGGACAGCAGCAAGTGCAAATGCAGCAATCAAAGGAATACCCGGCATTAACCAGTAAATGAGATAACCGATACCCACAACGGTTACCAATACCAGTACTAATACTAGGATGAAAATCTCACGACCATTTTGGAAAAATTCACGTGTTGGCGTTTTCCAGCCATCAACGAATAGCAATGGCGGGATCAATAGAACCATAAAGAGTTCAGGGTCAAACGTGACATGTAATCCAAACTGAGGCCATGCAAGCAATGCACCAATCGCGATTTGAATTAAGGGTAATGGAACGCGAACAGGGATGACTTTTGTCACCACACCTGAAACAGAAACTGCCAAAATTAAGATGAGAATAGTAAAGAAAATTTCCATGTTGCCCTTACTGATTAACGAAATGAACCAAACCCAAATATGACCCGTCGCAGCAGAATATTAGGTAGCTCGTCAGGCCATGAAATTTTTCAGTAAAGCCAGCAACTCGTGAAAACCCGCGGATTTCACATGTTTCACCGCCTTTTGTCTATTCTATCCTTAACTAACTACTAGGCGGGAAAATAATTCAAACTTTAAGATTAATCGCGATAATACATTAGGGGGCAGCCGATGCGCCAGCCCCCACAGAACAACGAATCTTAAATCGCTAAATCAGCAGCATAAAATGCCACTAATAGAACAGCAATAACCACGGTTCCAATATTCAGCTTACGCCACTCACCCGCAAAGATACGTCCAATCACCAATGCGGCGAAACCTAACATAATGCCAGTAACAATGTTACAGGTCAGAACAATAAACACAGCACATAATAAACCGGACATCGAATCGACAAAGTCATCAAAGTTCAGTTTAGAAACATTACTCAACATCAACAGACCGACATACATCAAAGCTGGCGCCGTCGCATACGCAGGTACTAAATAAGACAAGGGGGATAAAAATAGAATCAATAAGAACAACAGGCCAACGACCACCGCAGTAAGCCCCGTACGACCACCAGCAGCAGTACCAGCAGCAGATTCGATATAAACCGCAGCAGGAGAAGCCCCAATCGCTCCAGCAAAGATACTGCTTACCGAGTCCGCGGTTAATGCTTTACCACCATTAATAATTTGCCCATCTTTATCCAGCAAGTTAGCTTGACCAGCAACCGCACGGATGGTTCCTGTCGCATCAAAGACTGCGGTCATGACCAATGCTAATAAGCTTGGTAACACGATAGGTTGCAAGGCTCCCATAATGTCCATGCTCATGATCAGTGATAAACCATCTTCACCTAATGAAGGAAGCTTAAAGAAACCTTGGTACTTAACGGCAGGGTCAAAAATTAACCCTATGATTGAAATAGCAATAATCACCAACAGAACACCACCGGGCACGCGACGCTTCTCTAAGCCAAAAATAACCGCTAAACCCGCTAATGCCATTAATACAGGGAAAGAGGTAAAATCGCCAAGTGCAACAGGTAGCCCTTCATTTGGGTTTTTAACGACCAGCCCGACACCATTTGCGGCTATCAGTAATAAAAATAACCCAATACCAATCCCAGTACCGTGCGCAATCCCCATAGGCATATTACGCAGGATCCAGCTACGAATTCCTGTCACCGAAATAATAGTAAACAGGCACCCCATAAGAAACACGGCCCCTAAAGCAACAGGGATACTGATTTTCTGGCCTAACACCAAGCTAAAAGCCGTAAATGCGGTAAGTGAAATCGCACAACCAATCGCCATTGGCAGGTTAGCCCACAGCCCCATCAATAGTGAGCCAAAACCCGCCACTAAACAGGTCGCAATAAAGACAGCTGTAGGAGGGAACCCTGCCTGCCCTAACATTCCCGGAACGACAATGACGGAATACACCATCGCCAAAAATGTCGTTAACCCTGCAATAATTTCACGACGAACCGAAGAGCCACGCGCAGAAATTTTAAAATATTTATCCAATTTGCAATTGGTTGAAGCCTGTTGGCCAGACATGGAAATACCCCTGCTAAATATGACAAAAAGCGCCTAATCTCACTGACGAAAACGATTACGTTTTTAGAAAAAACTGATTGAGCGAGTGATTTACTCACTCCCCACTCTCACGCAATCGTTTGGCTTTAACAATAGAGATGGCAGACTATGAAGCGGGCAATTATCAATCGAAATCGACGTATTGATCAAGTGTTTTCAAGTTACATGGGGCAATCGCACACAACAAAGCAAACTTAACATAAATTTTTAGATTTTATCCCTAGCACAGTGAGGAGGTTTTACCGAATTTGGCATCCTTACTATCCGACTTATTAACCCTCTCTATTGTGAATGGATTTTCTTTTCGTTTAGCTACAGTTAATAAATATTTTGTTAGAGTTAAGTGTTGCTTCGCTAAATAATAGTGAGGGGTATTAGCGAGAGGATGACAAATAACTTATTTTTTAAATCGCATTTCTTACATAGAATATAATGCTGCAAAAATATAATCTGGCAACGAGAATTTAAATAAAAATCAACTTTAATTTCATTATGTTAACAATTTTTATGTGTAAACATTAATTATATTTGATCTCGTTAAAATTAAATATCACATAAAATTATTAATTACTGACATATATTCACTGCAAGAACAATGCAAAAAAAATTAACACCTAATCAAAAGTCATTAATTTTATTTATTGGCTTTCTCGCCATCTATCTTTTACCTGGTATTTACGGGCACACTCCGTGGAAGCAAGATGAAAACTATAGCTTTGGTATTATCCAAACTATGTTCGAAACAGGTAATTGGCTCGTACCAACGAATGCTGGCGAACCGTTTATGGAGAAGCCACCACTGTACTATTGGGTCGCCACCATCAGTGCCCATTTGCTATCTGGCTTTATGCCGCTTTATGATGCGGCGCGCAGTGCGACATTGTTATTTTCAGTGATTAACTTTTCATTTTTTATTCTACTTGCTCGCCGTGCCTTCAATACAGACCATATTAGTGATAAACGCATTTGGATTGCATTCGCACTCTACCTTTGCGCCCCCGGCATTTTAAGGCATAGCCATGATATGTTTACGGATGTTGCACTCATTACAGGTGCTACTATCGGTTTGTACGGCATTCTTGGGCTAATACGCCAAGAAAAGGTTGCGATGTCCGCATTATGGCTAATGTTTGGCACAGTGATCACCATGCTATCAAAAGGGGTGTTTATTCCGGGTGTGTTATGGTTAAGCTTACTGCTAGCCCCGATTTTTCTACCACACTGCCGCCAAAAGCTTTTTTGGCTACCTGCAATCATCGCCGGTCTCGCTGCTCTTATCTTGATTTTACCTTGGCCTATTTTACTCTATCGCCAACATCCCGATCTGTTTATGACTTGGTTTTGGGAAAATAATATCGGTCGTTTTCTAGGCTTCTCTGTTGAAAAATTAGGTGCCAAAGCGAACTTAACACGTGTACCAGCATCCGTGCTGCTATTTGCACTGCCAGCAGGCATACTGGCTACCCTCTATTTTATTAGAAATCCGTTAAAACGATTACGTAGCCGTAACGAGTACTTAGTCACCATTTTCCCGCTACTTGGGATTGTATTTTTACAAATTTCAGCAACAGGTAGAGCGCTCTATTTGCTCCCTTTCATCGCCCCACTTGCAATCTTAGGGACCCAAACCGTGCTTGCGCTTCCTGAAAAAGTGCTACGCGGTTTCTCATGCTTTGCGGCTACGCTATGGTCACTACTTATTATTTTCCTGTGGGTTTGCTATTTTATCGCCCTTTCGGGTCAGACGCAGGCGTGGCTTACACCTTTTAGTAAATGGCTACCGATGAGTTACCAAATGCCATTTTCGATAGTTGCTTTGCTAGTCGCGACAATCCTCACCGCCATCTGGTTTTTACGCGGAGTGTTATTGAGCCGACAGATTACCTTACGTGCCATGCAAAACTGGACGCTAGGCATATGTATCGTATGGGGGATCACATTCAGCTTATTTTTGGGCTGGATAGACTATACCAAAGGGTTTAAAGATGTCTTTGTCGATTTAGAACAACATCTAAAAGGCCATTATCATGCTAATGACTGTATGGCATCCGATAATATCGGTGAATCCGAAGCCCCTATGCTGTACTACTACACAAAGATCTTACATCAACGGCAAGATCGCTTTGAAAAACCAGAGCAGTGCCGCTGGTTAATTGTGTTATCAAAACAGATCAAGCCAGCTCCCGCAGGTATGACGCTATTTTGGAGCAACCACCGCCCCGATGAATTCACCGAAAACTTAGTTGTTTATAAAAGCATTGAGTAGAGAAATGAAAAATCTGTGCCAGTTTATCACCACTGGCACACTATTTTTTAGTTAAGCTTGTTGCGTGCTTTGGGCGCTATATTTTTCACGCGTAAACCACAAAAATGCTGTAGCAATAAAAATGAGTAATACGGGTAACCCCGCCAGCGAAAGAGATGTCACGACGCCAGCTAATAACGGCCCGGACAAATTACCAATTCCCCATAACATAGCCGCAGCGGCATTCGCAATAATTAGGTCATTGCCTTTAAAATATTGACCAATTTGCACGAGCGCAATGGTGTAAATAGCACCGGCTGTTGCCCCCAAAACAAATAACAAGACCCAAATTAAATAATGGTGAGTTATCAAGAAAGGTAATAAACAACTCGCTCCTAATGTGACAACGCCGCAAATCCGATACAGTTTTTCACGGTTCATATGGTCCGCTAACCATCCAAATGGCATTTGCATCACCGCATCCCCCGCTAAAATTGCACTGATCATCATCGCGGCAATCGCCTCAGTATGCCCCATTCCCATACCATAAATAGGAAACATCGATAAAATCGTGCCATCAAAAAAAGCGAAAAATAGAATACCAGCACAAATACCCGGAGCGACTTTAACAAACTGAATAATTGAAAAACGTGATTCACTGGCTGTCGCGGAAATACGGTCACCCACCTTTTGTTCCATAATTAAAAAGAGTGCTATAGATATCAGGTGAAGTAAGGTGCAAATCAATAATGGAGATTTATCTTCTACGCCATAGTAAGCAATAAAAGAGGGGCCGAGTAGTTGGCTCACGGTAAAAACGGTGGTGTAGATGGCGAGGATACGGCCTCGCTTGCTTTCCGGGCTAAGTTCATTAATCCATGTTTCCCCTAAACAAATCAGTACACCGCTGGCTAACCCTGTAATCAAACGTAATGGAAAGAGCAGCCACAATGGTAACGAACTCAGTAACGGTAGCAAACTTATTGCAGAAATAATGGTTGCGATAAGCATTGCTTGTCGTTTCCCACACCAACGAACAATCCGTTGCACCATAGGGGCAATTAAAAACATCCCTAAAGCAGGTGCAGCTGAAATAATGCCAATATAGAGTTCGCTAACACCATAGTTATTTAATCGCAAAGCGACCATTGGGATACTTAAACCAATAACGATACCAATGACAGCAATACTGGTTGTAATGGTAAAAATAGCGAACGAAGGGGTACGACGAAAATGCTGTAAACGCTGATTATCAGAGCTCATTTTGATATTAATCTGCTTTCATTAATGAAAGCTTCCATTTTAAATTCTATTTATTAACGTTAAACACAATATAAAAACCCTTCATCATCTGGAATTACCGAAGATGACGAAAGGTAATTGTATCATGCTTTATATTTTATACTGATAAATCTTTAACAGTGACGTGAGTTACAAAATAAAAAAATAACGATATAGCAAGGCAATACCTGAAATTAAAATAATAATATTGATAATTTTCAGGAAAGATTCTCGCGATATTTTCAAGGTAATATGGCGCCCAGCCCAAATACCAATCAACATTGCGGGTGAGAACGCTAATGCCATCAGCAGAATATCGACATTCACATAGACACCCATCACTAAAAAGATTGTGACACGCGTTAACGTGCTAAAGCCTATTAATGTCATTTGGGTGATGCGAAAGCGCTGTTTATCGGCTATGCGGCTTGATAAGTACATAGCATAAATAAAGCCACCGCTACCAAATAACGCACTAAAAATACCGCCGATCAAGCTGAAAGGAACAACTAATATCTTAGAAAAATGCGATTGGCCTTTCTTTGAAAAAAAGGCGTTCATAACATAAAAAATCACAAATATACCAAGTAATAAAATCAGAATATCTGGGCGTGTTTTTAGTAAGATAGCCGCACCAATTAAACTCCCCACAACCATGAGTGGAATAATCCATTTTATTTCTTGATAATCCGCGTTTTTACCATCTTTTACTAGATTGATCAGCGCCGCCGTTAAATCAATCAGTGCTAATATAGGCACGATCATATTTAAAGGAAGATACATTGCTAATACAGGCGTGGCTATCAAAGCGGATCCAAACCCAGCCATCCCAAAAACTAAATAAGCGCACAGTAGTGTAAAAAAACAGATCGCCATTTCTAGCGAGAAAAAATCAAACGGCATAATTAGCCCTTACAGGGAGTATTTTTGTTCACTATAATTTTTTCTGAATAAATAAAAAAGCCCTGTTTTTATTACCTAAGTGAACGGATTGATTATTAAATCAGGTTGCCATCTTCATTTTCTTCCATTGTCGAAATATTATGCCTTTATCAGTACGTTTCTGACATAACGTTGTTATGATGGTAGAATTAGCAGCATAATTTAACTTTCAAGGAAGACACAGGGTGGATAAAAAAATCAACATTAAAATTGGTCAAAAAGTACGCTTACTCCGGCAAGCAAGGAACCTCTCCTTGAATGAACTAGCACGTTTATCAGGGATCTCAAAAGCGGCTCTTTCTAAACTGGAGTCTGGCGATTCAAACCCAAGAGTTGATACCTTAGAAGCCATCGCCATCGCATTACGCTTCCCATTGAGTGATCTATTTACATTACAGCATGAAGCCTACCCCTACTTTGTGAAGTCAGCTCCTCAGCAAGGGGATTATTCACAACAATTTAAATTTCGTATCAATATGGGCAATATTTCTGAAATATGGCAGTTGAATATGAAACGAGGCGCCATTATTAATAGCCCCGCACATATGAGCGGAACTCATGAACATATCATGCTGCATACTGGTTCATTGATGTTACGCTTAAAAGATGAACAAACCGTGTTATTAGAAGAAGGGGATTTTTATGCCTTTAGTTGTGATTTTCCCCACTCCTATCTCTGCATGGAGGGGGAATTAAATGCAACAGTCGTGATGACGTACTCGCATCTTAGTGACAGTATCTAAACTTCGACATGCTTCGCATCATAACTGATCCGCAAGATCCCTTTTTTATATTTCATCGACTTAATCACAAACTGGCAAATTTTACCGAGTGAATCAACATGAGTGCCGCCACAAGGCACCTCATCACCTTCAGAAACGCGACAAAGGCGTAACTCTCCTCGTTGTTCAACAGATACAGGATAGTCACTGTACAAGCGTTGATTGACTAAAGCTTCTATTTCCCTTTCATCTAGTTGTTCAATGGGGGTGGGGTTATCACTAATTGCACTAAACTCTACTCGTGACTCATTCGGAAAATGGTGCCCTTTTTGCCCCTTCCATCCAAAACAAGCCATTTCCCAACTTAATAAGTGCCCCGTCGTATGCAAAGCCGCATGATATTGGCGCTGTACCTTATCAATTTTCGCACTGACAGCATCACCAACATTCAAATTCTGATCCGGCGCTAAATAAGCAATTATCCAGCCATTTGGGTGTTTCTTAATACGAACAGGCTGATCATTGATCCACCCGGCATCGGCTGGTTGACCTCCGCCTTGTGGATGAAAAATATTATCCCTTAGCGCAACCCATTGCCCCTCATCATCTTGGCCTTTTTCAAGTACAGTTGTTTGAATTTCATAGCGATAAGTATCAGTCAGATAAATATTATTCTGCATAAAATGCCCCACTTATTTGTTGATGCTTTACAGCGTAATGCTGAGTTTGTTATACCACCATTGTTCACTTTAAGAAACAATAGAACACTAAAACAAACAAATGTGCTTAAATTGTGCGTTCAAACCAAATAAAAAATTCAACCTACAGGATAAATGTAGGTTGAATATAGAGAGCCAGTGGCGATGCAATGTTATTGCAAATAGTTTTGCATTGTCTCAAATAGTCTTAGGTCATCACTAAAACGGACTTCCCTAACATCTTCTAGTTTTTCAACTTGATTCACCATTTGTGACAAGCGCTCATCTTTTTGTACTAATAGCCAAATTCGGCTTTCATCTTTATCTTTTATTGGCATACATAAAATGCCGTCCACATTAAAAGCACGACGCGCAAACAGGCCACAAATATGCGACATAACACCAGGATGGTTGCGGACAATAAGTTCTAATGCAATTGGGTGATGTTCAAAAACCATAATTACGCTCCGATCATATCAATATTTGCTGCACCCGGTGGAACCATTGGATAAACCTTTTGATTCACATCGATCAGGGCATGAATTAAGCAAGGACCTTTCGTGTTCATAATCGCTTCTAATGCCATTTCAGGATCCGCTTCCGTATTTAAATCACAGGTTTTCAAACCAAACCCCGCCGCAATTTTAATAAAATCTGTTTGATATGGATAAGCTGCGGCATATATGCGGTTATCAAAAAACAGCTCTTGTTGCTGATACACCATCCCCAATGCTTGGTTATTCATCAGAACAATTTTGATATTTAATTGGTGCTCAACTGCGGTGGCAAGCTCTTGAATATTCATCATCAAGCTGCCGTCACCAGAGAAACATACGATGGTTTGCTCTGGGTTCGCCAATGCCGCACCAATCGCGGCAGGAAGGCCAAAGCCCATCGTGCCTAAACCGCCAGATGTTAACCACTGGCGAGGACGTGATAGCGGATAAACCTGTGCCGCCCACATTTGATGCTGCCCAACGTCAGTGGTCACTATCGCTTCTTCGCCCGCGGCTCTTGCAGCAGCAAGCACTAAGCCGTAATGGCTTAATGGATTATCGGCTTCGCTTAAATTTAATGGGTAGTCCTGCTTTAATTGATTAACTCTTGTCATCCACTCTTCACGTTGATTTTTTTCAACTAACGGCAGTAATAACTCGAGAATTTGCCCTGCATCTGCATTGATAGCAATATCAGGTCGTTTAATTTTACTGATCTCTGCTTTATCAATATCTACATGAATAATTTTGGCATTAGGACAGAATTTTTCTGCACGACCTATCGCTCGGTCATCAAAGCGAGCACCGATAACAATTAGCAAATCAGCTTCTTCCATCACCATATTCGTGCTACGCGCCGCATGCATTCCTAACATTCCCAAGTAGAGCGGGTGGCGCATAGGAATAGTCCCTAATGCCATCAGTGTCATCGTCGTTGGTAATGTCGCTTTCTCTGCAAACGCAATCGCCGTTTCTGTGGAGCCTGAACTAATCACGCCGCCCCCAAAATAAAGTACAGGACGTTTCGACTGATTAATCATTTCCGCCGCTTGGATCACTTTTTCCATCTCAAAGTTCGGCGCCTTATCTTTTGGCTGAATATCTGGCAATGCGTCTAATTCGATCGTTGCCGTCTGCACATCTTTAGGAATATCAATCCATACTGGGCCGGGACGACCGGACTCTGCGATTCGGAAGGCGTCACAAATTACTTGCGGTAATTCATTGATGTTACGAACTAAATAGTTGTGTTTTGTGACAGGAATAGAAATCCCATAAGTATCAACTTCCTGAAAAGCATCGGTGCCAATCATTGAAGAAGGAACTTGGCCTGTAATACAAACCAGTGGAATAGAGTCAAGCTTAGCGTCCGCAATGGCCGTGACTAAATTCGTTGCCCCTGGGCCACTCGATGAAATACACACTGCCGCTTTTCCGGTTGTACGCGCAATACCTTGTGCAATAAAGCCAGCACCTTGTTCATGACGCGCCAAAATATGGCGGATTTGCTTGCTTTTACCTAAAGCATCATAAAAAGGGAGGGCTGCACCGCCAGGGATCCCTGAAACAATGGTAATGCCATGTTTTTCTAACAAATGGACTATCAGTTCTGCACCTGTGTAGCAGGTTTTATCTGATGATGTTGTACCCGATTCGCTCATAATCTTATCCTTCACACTAGCCGGTGAGATTCGAGCGGCGATTCATAAAAAAACCCCGCTCGGTTTGCGCCGGCGGGGTTTTTAATCTGCGTTGATTGTTCCCGTTACGGCGCTAAGCCCACGACCACCACCACACGCACGACCACCGCGGCACGTGGCGCGGTTAGTAGTAGGTTTGAATGATGAAGAGTCATGTTCACGGGTTATTCCTGTCTGTCGATATTAATTTGGTTTAAATTATTAATCATTATTTTGTGTAAGTGCATTTAAGAAAACACATCTTGTTCACAATGACAATCATTTTTTCCATTTTTATTCATCTCACATTTAAAACGCGATCAATATCACACTACTAACTTACCAGAGCATTTAACTGGCAATTAGTTATTTTTTGGTTTTATCCACTCGTTAAACCGAGATAACAACCAGGCTCTTAAATTGACTGATATTCCCTCTTGACTTCAAGTTGACTTGAAGTTGTAAGCTGCACATTTCCTGTATTTCACAACAATAAATTGGCAAAGCAAACTCAGCTTAACTGATTATTTCTATTAGTTTATTTTATTTTTAGAGGGTATTATGCCTAAAAATGTTTGGTGGTTAGCTATCGCATTAGCACTGTTTACAACGGGGAATGCTATTGTACTTTCAGTGGCAGTCGTGATCGGCGAGAAACTTTCCGTAGATCCGACTTACTCTACGGTTCCACTCCTGAGCCAATATATTGGTTTAATTATGGCAACCATTCCTATTGCATATTTAATGCAGAAATACTCAAGAAAACTCGGCTTTATACTGGGGAGTTTTTCTGGGATGATCGGAGCCATTCTATCCATTGTTGGTATTATTTATTACAACTTAACCTATTTCTCAATTGGCCTATTCTTTACAGGAATTGCCATTGGTACAGCACAACAATTTCGTTTTGCAGCGCTCGAAGAAGCTCCTAAAGCTTTACATGCTAAAGCGGTTGGGTTAGTGATGAGTGGAGGAATTGCAGCCGCCTTAATCGGCCCAACGTTGGCCGTTATGACACAGCGCTTTTTCACTGAATACCCTTTTGCTGGCCCCTTTAGTGCATTAACGCTCATCTATGTTATCGCTTTTATTTTATTATTAAGAGTGCCTTTGAAAAAAGTCGAACAACAAAGGCAAAACCATAGCAAAGCGAAACGTAGTTATAAACAACTGTATTCACAACCGATATTAAAATTAATTACTATCGTAAGTGCGGTTGGCTATGCGTTAGTGGTATTGACTTTCGCTTCCATTCCACTCTCTATGAAACAACACAATTTCCCCTTCTCTTTAATAGCTCTTGTATTCCAGTGCCATGTACTCGGTATGTTCGCACCCTCTTTTTTTACAGGGCACCTTATTCATCGTATTGGAACAAAAAAGATCATCGTTATCGGTATTTTGTTGCTGTTTCTCTCTGCCACAATAAACCTGCTGGGAAGCCAATTTTATCACTATCTACTATCAGGCATATTCGTTGGTGTCGCGTGGAATTTTATTTTAATCAGTACCACCCAACTATTACCTCTCGGCTATGAAGATCACGAAAGAGCAAAAGTGCAAGGTATGACAGATTTTCTTATTTATTCTTTTGGTGCTTTAGGTAGCCTTGCAGCCGGTGTGTTATTTTTCTCGCTCGGTTGGCAATTGATGAATGTCCTGTCAATGGTCATTTCAATTTTCATTCTTGTTTTTTGTATTGCTTTAAAAAAACATATTACGCAATGAATTAAACAATAAGATAGGTATTTAATTTTATATATACAGGTGTAATCGTCGTCTGCCATAGTGGAATACACTGTATTATAACCTGTTTAAGTTTTATTTATTCAAAAGCTATCCGATGAGTAATATGCTTATAATCTAACAAATAGGAAATGTATTATGTATAATAAATTACCCATTTCATATAGCAGAAAACATACTCAATTTCAGTCCTCTATTATCTCTGAAATCCTAGTTTGGATAGAAGGGAACCTTACTAATCGATTATCATTAGATGATATTGCACAACATTCTGGATATACCAAATGGCACTTACAACGGGTATTTCGTAAAATTGTCGGTATGCCTTTAGGGGAATATATACGCCGTCGACGGATCTGTGAAGCGGCGAAAGAGCTACAAACCACAAACCTTCAAGTAATTGATATTGCTTTGAAATACCAATTTGACTCCCAGCAATCCTTTGCCAAAAGGTTTAAGGCTTATTTAGGTATTTCACCTTCTTTATATCGTCTTTCCGACACTGGTTATAATGACCTCTTGTTACTAGAGCCTAAGGTCGCTTAACCATTGAATATGAAAAAACATCGAAATTTGACGCATTACTGTATTACTGACTAATAAGCTCCTAGTAATAATACTTACTGGAGCTTTATTTTTATTTAAATCCATTTGTTATCCTTTTTCCTTTTGATTAAATATTAAGAAACCCTTAATGTTCATCCTCGATAAATATTTTATAATTGATATAAAAAGACAAACTTTCATTATTAGGTTAAATAAAAAACCATATTAATTAGAAACTTTTTATATTTAGATGTTTTTCTAAACCTATTGCATACGGTGATAATATTAGTGTCATTTTCTACATTAAAATCACAATAATATGATATTCAGTATTAATCTCCTATATTGTAATAGCTTCCCCCATTGGATCATCGGCATATTAGGCGATATTGTTTATCAATGCTATAAATCCCCCTTACTCTGCCATCACTCGTTCAATTGTTACCAATTAAGTAAAACATCCTTGTTCCACTACGTGGTATTTAGCCCTGCTCTTTCTCAATTACCGCTTGATAACGGACTGGCCGTTTGAGTTTTTTTACTAAGCCATCTTTTTCTGCGCGCTTCAACCACTCATTTAATTGTGATTTGTGTAATTCTGTCTTTGCAATAAGTTCATCAAGTGAAATTGGTTCTTTAGCCAACCCTTGAAGTTCCATTGTGAATAATTGATAAAAATCCACAGGGGTTGAACGCAGCTCCTCAATCTCTATAGACTGCTTTGAAACGACCAAACTGTCTGTTTGCTCCACACCACTTGATACATTGCTCTCTATCTCTGGCAGGTTGGCTTCTAATATTGGATTAGGCTCTGCAAATAATTCTGGTTGTTCAGGAACGGCAGATGAAAAAAGATCAGGCTGTTCTTCTTTTACCTGCTCAACACTATTGACGTCATTTCTAATAAGTTCTGCAATATTAGAGTGTTGCACATCATCCGTTAACCAGCGCGCGCCTTTAGCGACCAAATCAGCATTAGCAGCACTTTTGTCAATTGTCGGCTTGACCCATAGAGGCACCCACATTTTTTTTAGATTTTCTTCAGCACCACTTAACGTACCCCCTTTTTTACCTGAATGGATCACAAGAGCGCTATCTGCTAAACAGTAAATATACTTATTGCGAGCCATCGCATTACCGGTGCTAAAACCCGCTTCTGGATAAAAAGGTGATACTAATACCGCATGCCCCTCCATTAGCCCTTTACGCCATTTACTACTCGTTGCGGCTTTTAGTAAATTATCCGCCACCACACCAATAATTACGCCACCTTGCCGCATAGCGCCTAACATTGCCGTTTCATCGACACCACGTGCTGCCCCTGAAATAATCGCGACATTATCGGATGCTGCTTTAGCACCAATTTGGTCTGTATAAGTGAGATCAGACACACTTGCATTACGTGAACCAATAACGGCTAATCCCCCCATATTCAATAACGCTTTATTCCCACAACCAAATAACACGGGGGGAGAATCTGTTTTTAACCGCTGTTTTAAACGTTTTGGGTATTCAGGATCAGAACGCGTAACCACCCACAAACCCGCTCGTTGCCATTTCTCTATGGCAAGAGCAAGGCTATGCCCACGGTTCAATAGCTCCACAATCCGTTCTGTACTAATACGAGCATCGTGCCACCCACTGAGTAGTGCCTTCGGATCAGAGACTAAAAGGTCTGCTGGTGTCGTTGATTTTTCTTTCAACCATAACGCAAACCGCCCCCACTCCGTATTAGTGAGCGGCTTGACGGCTTCACTACTCGCCTTGGAAAAATAGCTAGTTAGTAATAAAGTCGCTTGCGCTGTTGGTGACAATGAGCTAGATACATTCATGAGTCTTTTACCGAAGAAGAGGCAAGTGCAACTGGATATACCATACCACTACCTGCCTGCTGTAATAATGCCGCGATGACTGTTAGCGTCCAGCCGGAGTCCACAATGTCATCGACCAAAAGTACGGGCTGCCCACATAATAATTCTGTAATAGCAAATGCGCCATCCAAATTCTGGCACTGGTGGAAACGATTTTGCTGACTTTTTTGTGGCTGGTTATCTTTAATTTTGCTCACAGAATTCACAAATGGCAAGCCTAGTCGCGAGGCTAAACGGCGAGCAAAACTTGGTACTAATTCTGGATGGTTTCGCGATGGTACACAACAGACCCATTGTGGTGCAGGGGTTGGTTTCCAGCGGTTTTGGATCATTTCTGCCATCGCTTCGACTAATTCATCACTAAAATACCCAGCATATTTGTTGTTTGCAACTAAACGCCCCCAACCAGCATCCCCCCAACGTGATAAAACCCGTCCTTCTTGAGCACGGAGATTTTGTGGCAGACTACCTTTAAAGCCATACTCCAAGAAAGCATTAGCGGCAACCTGTGCTTTAGGTTTAATCGCCATCTCGGCGTGCTTAAGAAAAGTTCCCGCCCGATGAACCAAAGCGGGGTCGATGGCTTGGTTGACAACTGGGCGTGCTATACAGGATGCACACTTACCGCAAGGAGTCGGATCATGGTCGTCTAGAGCTTTGCGCAGAAAGGTCATCTTGCATCCACTGTCTTTCAAATAGGCCTGTACTTCTTGCCACTCTTGAACACGCTGTCCTGTTAAATGTTCAATACGCGCATGATCCATTTGGTAATGTACAGGCGTCCTTACCCAGCGGCTGCCATTTTTAATGACGGGCGCCGGGTTTTCCACGCTCAATAATTTAAGTACCTTCTCAATCTGCCCGTAGCGCAGGTTAGTTTTCTCCTCGATATTACGTATTGATAAACCATCACCCTGTTCTAGCGCCTGTAAAACCTCATTGACTTGCATTTCAGATGGAAACGCTGAGCCCCAGAAAAATTCATGAATGTCCCGATCCTCTACACCAGACATTAATACGCCTACTGCATGGTCAATACCACGGCCAGCACGCCCTACTTGCTGATAATAAGCGACAATAGACCCCGGAGCTTGATAGTGAATGACGAAACTTAGGTCGGGTTTATCATAACCCATGCCTAACGCGGTCGTCGCCACCAACACCTTTAATTGATTATTAAATAGTAATTCCTCTAAATGTTGACGGTAAACATTACTATTTTCAAAATCATCACTTTCAACGCTGCTATGATAAGCCTTCGCATCGATACCGTTACGATTTAGCCATTCAGCAACTTGTTCAGCATCACGTACTGTTAATGTGTAAACGATGCCTGTACCCGGCAAATTGGGAATTACCTGAGCTAGCCATGCTAGACGAGAACTTTGATCGGGCAGAACCATGGTTTGCAATGCAAGGCTCTCTCGGATCAATGAACCACGCTGGATCCGGATATGACCAAGTAAGGCCTGAATATCATCGACAACACGATTATTAGCCGTCGCAGTGGTGCCTAATACTGGGGTGTTTGCAGGTAACTGACGCAAAATATTCACAATGCGACGGTAGTCAGGGCGGAAATCATGCCCCCAATCGGAAATACAATGAGTTTCATCAATCACCATCAAAGCGATACGATCTGCAATAGGCTGAAGTACTGTTTCAATAAAACTATCATTAGCTAACCGTTCAGGTGAAATCAACAAACAATCAATTTGATTATTGTGAATACGCTGCGTAACACTTTGCCAATCATCTTGGTTAGTTGAGTTCATCGTCTCAGCCACAATCCCCAAACGTTCCGCTGATTCAATTTGGTTGCGCATCAAGGCCAACAATGGCGATACAATAATCGTTGGCCCCATACCTCTATCGCGGAAAATCTTCGTACTGATAAAATAAACCGAACTCTTCCCCCAACCTGTTCGCTGTACAACGAGTAACTTCTGTCGATGATTTACTAGTGTATCAATCGCTTCCCACTGACCATCTCGAAATTCGGCAGTAGGGCTAGCTAGAGCGGTTCTTAGTAGTTGTAGGGCTTCGGCACGGTTCATTATTACTCCTTAATTTATTCGGTAAGTTCACCGTTGATAAGTTTGGGTAGCAACAAGTCGTGAAATTACATAATGTTCGCTATATTCAAACAGCCTGATAATTTAGAGCATCGATTTTCAACCTGAATATCACGTGTATTCATTCAAGCTAATAGGAAACAAAAAATATCAACTGCATTAATATTATTTATATTTAAAGGCAATAGCACGACTTCCATTATTATTTTCTCGCTTCATGAACTGCATAATAAAGCCACATTTTACCTTTTCCAGCCGGAGGTAAAAAACTGCGAACGTTCTCAAATTTCTGTTCAATTTATTGATATTAAAATGCTTCTGAAACAATAAATTCATTTGGTAAAAGCACAAACACTCTTTCCGTATTGTTAGCCATTACATATAGCTTCTTTTAGGGAATTATCTTTCAGTCTAATGGAATGATTCTGATTGGTGAAAAGAGAGGGAACGACCACTATTTACCTAAATAAAAAATAATATTTTTAGTATTTATTCAACACCCAACATTTGTCTAAAACAAAAAACCTTCTAAATGCTCTCACACTTAGAAGGCTGAAGTTTGTTTTCTGCACTTTGTAAATCAGACGGCTAAAAAAACCTCAGATCTACTTTAATTCGATTTTTATTCCAATCAGAACGGAATATCGTCATCGAAGTCCATTGGTGGTTCGCTGCTTTGTGGCGCAGGTGCTGGTGAACGCGCTGGGGCGCCGCCGCCACTGAATTGCTGAGCCGCTGGTTGCTGAGGCTGACCCCAACCGCTTTGACCACCTTGGCTTTGGCCTGATGATTCGCCACCACGACCGCCTAACATTTGCATTGAGCCACCGATGTTAACCACAACTTCAGTGGTGTAACGGTCTTGACCACTTTGGTCTTGCCATTTGCGAGTCTGCAAAGAACCTTCAATATAGACTTGAGAACCTTTTTTCAGATATTCACCAGCAACTTCAGCTAATTTGCCGAAAATCACGACACGATGCCATTCTGTTTTCTCACGCATTTCACCAGTTTGCTTATCGCGCCAGCTTTCAGAAGTTGCCAGAGTCAGGTTTGCAACAGCACCACCGTTAGGCATGTAACGGATTTCAGGATCTTGCCCTAAGTTACCGATAAGAATTACTTTATTTACGCCTCTGCTGGCCATTTAAACACTCCTGATCCATTAAATTTAATCTCTGTATTAGTCGTGAAGTTTAGCACGACCAACCCATAATGCATACGAATTGCATACTAAAATAGATGTAGCTTGCTCAAGTTGCGAGCAGCTTTGAAAATTTAAATTGTATCGTTCTTGAAGGTTCACAAACTGACAACCTGAATAATTTACTGTGCAGCTACGCGATACATTAATAATTCGACAATGCAAACACCAGCCTTGTTCAGTGCGAATGAATATAATCAACAACGCGACAACTCAAGATCACATGATTATAATCTGTTTTTTAATAAAACACTGTATATTCATTCAGTCTGAATTGTGCGATAATGATTCACTTATGATTGTTCACTATCAAATCATCCGGGAAGTGGTAAATGGATAATATCGAAGTACGCGGTGCCCGCACTCATAATCTGAAAAACATCAATCTCATCATCCCCCGAGACAAACTGATAGTTATTACGGGGTTGTCAGGTTCAGGGAAATCATCATTAGCTTTTGACACACTCTATGCAGAAGGTCAACGGCGCTATGTAGAGTCCTTATCCGCCTATGCAAGGCAATTTCTCTCACTGATGGAGAAACCCGATGTTGATCATATAGAAGGGTTATCACCCGCTATTTCGATTGAACAAAAATCCACCTCTCATAACCCAAGGTCAACGGTGGGCACAATCACCGAAATCCATGACTACTTACGTTTATTATTTGCCCGTGTAGGTGAACCACGCTGCCCAGATCACGATATTCCGCTAGCGGCTCAAACCGTGAGTCAAATGGTCGATAACGTGCTAGCACAGCCTGTTGATCGTCGCATGATGTTATTAGCCCCTGTCGTGAAAGACCGCAAAGGTGAACATGTCAAATTGTTAGATAACTTGGCCTCTCAGGGCTATATTCGTGCACGTATCGACGGTGAAGTGTGTGATCTGTCCGATCCTCCAACGTTGGAGTTACAAAAGAAGCATACCATTGAAGTTGTGGTTGACCGCTTTAAGATCCGTGATGATATCGCACAGCGCCTCGCTGAATCTTTCGAAACCGCTCTTGAGCTATCCGGCGGTACCGCGATTGTTGCCGATATGGATGATCCCGACGCAGAAGAGTTAGTGTTTTCAGCCAATTTTGCCTGCTCGGTATGCGGCTATAGCATGGTGGAATTAGAGCCTCGCTTATTCTCCTTTAATAACCCCGCCGGGGCATGTCCGAGCTGTGATGGCCTTGGTGTTCAACAATTTTTTGATCCTGAAAGGGTGATCCAAAATACCGAGATATCACTCGCAGGTGGGGCTATTCGCGGCTGGGATCGCCGGAACTTCTACTACTTCCAAATGCTGCAATCCCTTGCTGAGCATTATAAATTTGATGTTGAAGCCCCTTATGATTCTCTGAGTCCTTCCATTCAGAAAATTATTCTGTACGGCTCAGGTAAAGAGACGATTGAGTTCAAATATCGTAATGATCGCGGCGATATTACGGTTCGTCACCACCCTTTTGAAGGGGTGCTCAATAACATGGAACGCCGCTATAAAGAAACGGAATCAACGGCGGTACGGGAAGAACTCGCCAAATACATTAGCAATCGCCCTTGTGTGACATGTCACGGAACACGTTTACGTAAAGAGGCGCGTTTTGTTTTTGTCGAAAATACCACGTTGCCTGAAATTGCTGACTACAGTATTGGTCATGCGATGGCGTTTTTCCAAAATCTTAAACTCAGCGGGCAACGGGCAAAAATTGCAGAAAAAGTCCTTAAAGAAATTAGTGACCGATTAAAATTTTTGGTGAATGTTGGTCTTAATTACTTAACGCTTTCTCGTTCGGCAGATACTTTATCGGGCGGTGAGGCGCAACGTATCCGTCTCGCTAGCCAAATTGGTGCAGGCCTTGTCGGGGTCATGTATGTTCTGGATGAACCGTCGATCGGTCTCCATCAACGCGATAATGATCGCTTGTTGGAAACCCTCATTCATCTACGCAATCTAGGTAATACCGTTATTGTGGTAGAGCACGATGAAGATGCTATTCGCGCCGCAGATCATATCATTGATATTGGTCCGGGGGCTGGCGTCCATGGTGGTCAAATCGTTGCACAAGGTACCTTAGAAGATATTGTCGCCAATACAGACTCTTTAACAGGCAAGTTCCTAAGTGGCGAGCGGCGCATTGATATCCCTAAAAAACGGGTTCCCGTCAATAAAGACAAGATGCTCAAACTGTTTGGCGCTAAAGGGAATAACCTGAAAAATGTGACCTTAAAGCTTCCTGTTGGCCTATTTACCTGTATCACTGGGGTATCGGGTTCAGGGAAATCCACATTGATCAACGATACCTTATTCCCTATCGCACAACGTCAATTGAATGGTGCCACCACAATTACACCAGCACCTTATCTTGATGTTGAAGGGCTTGAACACTTTGACAAAGTCATCGATATCGACCAAAGCCCTATCGGGCGAACGCCTCGCTCAAATCCAGCGACTTATACAGGGGTGTTTACACCGATTCGTGAGTTATTTGCTGGTGTACCGGAATCTCGTACTCGTGGCTACAATCCAGGTCGTTTTAGCTTTAACGTTAAAGGGGGGCGCTGTGAAGCCTGCCA
Organism: Providencia sp. PROV122; assembly: GCF_028482365.1. NCBI lineage: Bacteria > Pseudomonadati > Pseudomonadota > Gammaproteobacteria > Enterobacterales > Morganellaceae > Providencia > Providencia sp. PROV122. The sequence goes on from NZ_JAMPQI010000017.1 coordinate 53,935, forward strand.
AGGTGATGGTGTTATCAAAGTTGAAATGCACTTCTTACCTGACGTTTATGTGCCCTGTGATCAATGTAAAGGTAAGCGCTATAACCGCGAAACATTAGAGATAAAATATAAAGGCAAAAGTATCCACGAAGTGCTTGATATGACTATCGAAGAGGCTCGTGATTTCTTTGATGCTGTGCCAGCACTGGCTCGTAAGCTGCAAACCTTGATGGATGTGGGGTTATCCTATATCCGCTTAGGCCAATCAGCGACGACCTTATCCGGTGGTGAAGCACAACGTGTGAAACTGGCTCGTGAGCTATCGAAACGCGGTACTGGGCAAACCATCTATATCCTTGATGAGCCAACCACTGGGCTGCATTTTGCCGATATTCAGCAGCTCTTGACGGTACTACATCAATTACGTGACCAAGGCAATACGATTGTCGTCATTGAACATAACTTAGATGTGATCAAAACCGCTGATTGGATTGTTGATTTAGGCCCTGAAGGGGGAAGTGGTGGCGGTGAAATCTTGATTTCTGGTACACCTGAAGAAGTGGCTGAATGTGAAAAATCGCATACTGCTCGTTTCTTAAAACCCATCTTAGCACGGGGCTACTAACCACAAGCGTGACAGCGCCTTATTTTGAAATCGAAAAACGCGGGCAAAACCCTAATGCCGATCAGTCAGTTAAGAACTCAATAATAGGTTGAACGATCCTACAGTGCTGTAAAAATCCGTAATCATCCCAAGATTACGGATTTTTTTATGTTACTTAGTCAAGCTCTCAAGACTGTTCAGGCTTTCTCGCCAAAATAATTTACAGCCCTTTCTGAGCTCCTTTCCGCTGAACTCATTGACGAATGTCTCGTGGATACTGGGGCTGTTACAATAAGAAAACGCCGTCTTCCGATGGGAATGATGGTATGGGCTGTAATGGAAATCTCTCTTTTTCGTTCTCTTTCCATGGCTCAAGTCTAAGCCTACTTTCCGCAGTAGCTCCGGGGAAAATACCGAAATTCATCAATGAGATATTGGCTATGGTTGGAAGTTTTGTACTACCTAGTAGGCGACAAAGGCATTACCCCGAGCAGTAAAGAAAAAGCCGTAACGGTATCCGTTACGGCAATATTAATAACTCAACTGACAAGCATTACGGGCTAACCCCGGCTTTCTTTAATAAGGGGGTTCCAATGAAAGGCCAAGCAAAGAAAGGAGGGGAATTAGGCGTCAATGGCGAGTATTACAAAGGTGGTCAATTTATGCCGAGGAGTGCCAGTACCGTTAAAGGCGAGCACTGTTCAACGAGTCGTAAAACGGGAAAGAAACGACGTGTGCTGATCGAACCTGGCATTCTCGTCGAAGTTAACCATGACGAAAACGCCATTTTTGCACGTATCAGTGCATTCGTTGCTGTTGAGAACGGTTTTATGCGCCAGACCGCCAGTGCGCATACGGTCACCTATTATGGTTTGGAAACGTCCTTGCCAGATCTTATCCGCCGTTATAATGCAGGTGAACGGTATTGTTGATTGTTCGATATTGATAAAAATAAGAACGGGTTTATACTAATAGTTAATAATAGTTGGTAACTAGTAGGGATTTTAACCATGTCAACGAGTGTAGCTTTAAGCCCTTACTTTGAGGAATTTATCCAAAGTCAGATTAAGAGCGGGCGATATAATAATACAAGTGAAGTGATCCGTGCAGGACTTCGCGCTTTAGAAGAGCAGGAAAATCAATTAAAACTTGCCGCACTTCAAACGGCAATAGTTGACGGTATTAATAGCGGTGAAAGTAAAGATGCGAGCGCGGTATTTAGCCGTTTATCAAGTAAGTATGCCACATTGGCTGAGGATAACGGTAGCAAATGAAATTGGGTATATCACCGCTGGCAGTACAGGATTTAGAATCGATCGGTGACTGGATAGCAAAGGATAATCCCATTAGGGCCCTGAGTTTTATTGAAGAGCTGTATCAAAAATGTCTTCTTATTGCAGACTCTCCGACCCTCTATGCTGAACGCCCAGAAATTTTGCCAGGCTTGAGAAGCTGTGCTTATGGCCGATACCTGTTATTTTTCCGCGTACTGGAAGCTGAAGTGCGCATAGAGCGCATACTCCACGGCTCCAGAGATATTCCTGCGCATTTCAGTTAACGATATACGCGGAACAGTGGCTTTTCTCGTTGTGGAAAGTGGGATAATGGGGAAAACTGCAAGTGAAAAGGCCATTGCCTATCATGGGCTTACTGAATCGTTACCGGACCTGGTCAAACGGTTCAATGCGGTCGAACGATACCGATGAGGGTGCCCCCTCACCAAAGCTGTCATGACAGTTGCTATCTTATCTTTTTATGAATGAGAAATAACAATATTAGCAAAATAGGAGTGCCAAAAATAACATAAGCCATTGCAGTGTCATGATACATTCGCAAACTCTCTACGAAAGCGCACCAAACGGTAACTGGATCATCATTACCTATCACTGTGTAGTTGTATGTAAAGCTTGAACTAAACCCGAATTCAAAAATGCCCAAGCCTAAATAAAATAATAAAACCAACAAAATAGTCAAAAACCATCTTAAAAACGTTCTATTTATCATAAGTGCTACCTAAGACACCGCCCCCCATCTCACCACCATCAAAACTTGTTGCCTCTCCGCCTATTTTCGCTGACGATGTGGCAAATTCAAAAAATAGAATCATAGTTCCTTTATCTGATGGCGTGAGATTGTCGATATTTGGATACTGTTTATGGAAATCACCTGTGACTTCAATGACATCAAGCTTCTAAAAATTATTTTTCTTGCCATCCAAATAATTCTGGAATGAAACAGGCACCGTGAACGCCTCTTCTCGTTCGATCGGATACTGCGTTCTCATTGGTGTATAACTCTCTTCAAATATCCGTGTGCCAGATTGCTTTAACCCTTTTACACCCCAAGCACGCAAAAAGTGGGCTAACTCCCCAATGACATTGAGAGCCCGATTAATAACAAAAAATATCAATGGAAAGGGTGTTCAGATATTAACATCAATGAGTGAGCCACTTCGATACCCCAAAGCCGATATTGCAGACCTTTATAGGCATCGTTGGGAAATAGAGCATGGCTTCAGGGAAATGAAACAGCATATGTTGAATAATGAACTCACATTGAGGAGCAAAAAGCCAGCATTGGTAAATCAAGAATTATGGGGAATAGTACTCGCGTATAACTTACTGCGATTTATGATGGCACAGATGGCATACAGCCTGAAAGATACAGAACCGTATCAGATGGGATTTAAACAAACTGCGCTATACCTGAGTGCTCAACTAAGCCTACTTTCCGCAGTAGCTCCGGGGAAAATACCGAAATTCATCAATGATGATATTGGCTATGGCTGGAAGTTTTGTACTACCTAGTAGGCGACAAAGGCATTACCCCGAGCAGTAAAGAAAAAGCCGCAACGGTATCCGTTACGGCGATATTAATGACTTAACTGACAAGCATTAGGGCAAAACCCGCGTTTTTTAATCAATAATTCACGAATTATTTGCTTACAGCAGCGAACGCTTCAACAATACGTTGAACATTATGACGGTTTACACCAGCCATACAAACACGCCCCGTACCCACTAAGTAGACAGCAAACTCATCTTTCAAACGCGCAACCTGCTCTTTCGAGAAGCCTGTGTAACTAAACATACCGCGTTGTTTTAACAGATGGTCAAAGTTTTTTTCTGGTAGTGCTTTTTTCAGTTCATCCACCAGAACAGTACGCATTTCTAAAATACGTACGCGCATCTCTTCAACTTCCTTCAACCATTGTGCTTTCTGTTCACTGTTTGTGAGAACTTGCGCCACAATTTTAGCCCCATTTGACGGTGGGCTTGAGTATAGGCGACGTACCCCTGCTTTTAATTGGCCTAATACGCGGTCACGTTCTTCTTGGCTTTCACAAATAACTGACAAACCACCAGCACGTTCACCATAGATACCAAAAATTTTAGAGAATGAATTACTCACAAACACAGGCAAGCCTGCTTTTACCATCGCACGGATAGCATAAGCATCTTCTTCAATACCTTCCGCAAATCCTTGATATGCAATATCCAAGAATGGGATCAGTTTTTGTGCCTTAGCCACTTTAGTCACTTCATCCCACTGCTCTGGCGTGAGATCTGAACCGGTTGGGTTATGGCAGCAAGGGTGCATTAAAATGATGCTATTTTCTGGTAATGTCTTAAATGTTGCCAGCATTTCAGCAAATTTTACCCCTTTGCTCTTTTCATCAAAGTAAGGGTAATAGTGAACTTTAGTGCCTGCTCCAGAGAAAATTGATGCATGGTTTTCCCATGTAGGGTCACTGCACCACACCTCTGATTTAGGGAAGTAATGGTTGAGGAAATCCGCACCCAATTTTAGTGCCCCTGAACCACCGATAGTTTGTACTGTCGCGATACGTTCTTGCGCAATAAGAGGACAATCAGCACCGAAGAGTAATTTTTGGATCTCTAGGCGATAATCTTTGAGACCTTCCATCGGTAAATACAGTGACGCGCTTGCTGGTAACTTGTTTAATTCCGCTTTCGCATGACCAACAGTTTTCAGCTCAGGTGTTTTACCTTCCCCATCATAGTATAAGCCGATACTCAGGTTGATCTTGTTTTCACGAGTATCTTTATTAAATTCATCCATCAGCGATAAGATCGGATCGCCCGGGTAAGAATCAACATGTTGGTACACAGTACATCTCCATAATCAGATAAAAATAATATTTTTTTGTTTCGTCTTTTGAAAATAACCCTTTGTTTGCTATTCGTCTACATATTCCATGACAACTCTTGAGGTTAATTTAGTCAGTAACTCATAATTGATAATGCCTGTTTGTGCGGCGATTTCTTCAACTGGCAGAGATTTCCCCCATAAAATCACCTCATCACCCACTTTATCATTGGCATTTGGCCCAAGATCAACGGTGATCATATCCATTGAAACTCGTCCTACAATAGGCACTTTTCGCCCATTTACCAAAACTGGCGTACCTGAAGGCGCGCTTCGGGGATAACCATCACCATAACCTATCGCAACAACGCCCAACCGAGTGTCACGCTGGCTACACCATGTTGCACCATAACCCACACATTGCCCAGCAGCATGCTCCCTAACAGCAATCAATGTTGATTTTAGTGTCATCACACTTTGTAAGCCAAAATGCTCGGCGGATGTGCCTTCTTGAGGGGAGGCACCATACATGATGATCCCCGGCCTAACCCAGTCATAATGGGCATCTGGCCATAATAAGATCCCTGCCGATGCCGCAATCGATTTTTCTCCGGCCTTATTGGCAACAAACTGTTTAAAGCAGTGAATTTGATTTGCTGTTGTCGGTAATTCAGGCTCATCAGCCTGACAGAAATGGCTGATAATATTGATGGGGTGTTTGACGTTTTTACACGCTTGCAAGCGCTGATAGAATGCTTCCGCATCTTGAGGCAACACGCCTAAGCGGTGCATGCCTGTGTCGAGTTTCATCCAAACTTTAATCGGGTTCGCCAATTCGGTTGCTTCCAGCATTGCAAGCTGTTCAACACAGTGGATAACCGTATCGATTTGATGTTCCACTAACAAGGGGAGATCAGAATGTTCGAAAAAACCTTCAAGTAATACAATAGGAGCCGTTATCCCTCGTTCCCTCAGTGCCAAAGCTTCTTTAAGTCGGGCGACACCAAAACCATCAACGAGATCTTCAAGGGTGGTGCTGACTTCGGTTAATCCATGGCCATAAGCATTTGCTTTAACAATGGCAATTAAACGGCTGTGTGGTGCGAGTTCTCTAACTCGTTGCAGATTATGTCGCAGAGCGCGGCGGTTAATTAAAGCGGTTGCCGCTTTCATTATGTCCTCTTTTTACTTTCTTATAAATCATCCAAGATGCAGCTCAGCGCCAAAGATAGATAAGCCGCTTGCTGCATACATACGCATCTGACTAGCCCACATGAGCCTAGCCAACAACACTGCCGCTTTTAGTATGACAGCTCACTCATCGTCATAGGCAGGCCCCGCATAGTTATCAAAGCGAGACCATTGACCATTGAACGTTAATCGAACCGTACCAATCGGACCGTTACGCTGTTTACCGATAATGATTTCCGCCACCCCTTTCAAGTCACTGTTATCGTGATAAACCTCATCACGATAGATAAACATAATAAGGTCAGCATCCTGCTCAATAGAGCCTGACTCACGTAAGTCTGAGTTGACTGGACGCTTATCCGCGCGTTGTTCCAAGCTCCGGTTAAGCTGTGATAGCGCCACAACAGGCACATTAAGTTCTTTAGCTAATGCCTTCAGTGACCGAGAAATTTCAGCAATTTCAAGTGTACGGTTATCCGATAATGCAGGGACTCTCATTAACTGTAAATAGTCAATCATAATCAGACTTAAACCACCATGCTCTCGATAGATACGACGCGCACGGGAACGTACTTCTGTTGGTGTTAAGCCAGAGGAGTCATCGATGTACATGTTGCGCTTTTCTGACAAAATCCCCATGGTGCTAGAAATACGCGCCCAATCCTCGTCGTCAAGCTGGCCTGTACGAATACGTGTTTGATCAACACGCGATAAGGAGGCCAACATACGCATCATGATCTGGCTACCGGGCATCTCCAAACTGAAGATCAACACGGGTTTTTCTTCCGTCATCGCTGCATTTTCACACAAGTTCATCGCAAAAGTGGTTTTCCCCATTGATGGACGAGCTGCAACAATAATAAGGTCAGAGCCTTGTAGACCCGCCGTTTTCTTATCGAGATCTTGGTAACCTGTCGACACCCCTGTCACACCATCGTGAGGTTGCTGATACAGTTTTTCTATTTTTTCAATGGTTTCAGCCAAAATTGCTTCAATATCTTTTGGCCCTTCGTCCTTATTCGCTCTCGACTCTGCAATTTGGAACACCTTCGTTTCGGCAAAGTCGAGTAAATCTTCACTGCTACGCCCCTGTGGGTCGTAACCCGCATCGGCGATATCATTCGCGACTTTGATCATGTCACGCACAACAGCACGTTCGCGGACGATGTCGGCGTAAGCATTGATATTCGCGGCACTTGGGGTATTTTTTGATAACTCGGCAAGGTAAGCAAACCCCCCGACATCATCCAATTTACCTTCCTGTTCAAGGGATTCGGATAATGTGATCAAATCGATGGGTTTACCCTGCTCAAGCAGAGTTTGCATTTGAGCAAAAATGGTACGATGCGGATGACTGTAAAAGTCTGCATGGGTGACACGCTCGGAAACAGTATCCCAACGGTCATTATCCAGCATCAACCCTCCCAATACAGACTGCTCGGCTTCGATAGAGTGTGGTGGAAGTTTTAAGCCTTCCATTTGCTGATCGCGCGGCGCACTGTACTTGTTTTCTGAAGGGTATTTCTTAGCCATACTTTCTTATCCACATCCATAATTAACTAGCACATTAGTATACGCCAAACTTGTTACTGACGTTGGCTTTCTTTGTGTTTTTCTAACGGGTATTGTGCCTTTCGTCGCTGTGGCACTAACCAATAATTCTATCATCAAACCATAGCGTTATTATTGCGTGATTGATATGGTAGGCAAATCAAACGCGAAATCATTTGTGTTGTTTGTTGAAGGCAAGAAATTATCCCTATTGAGCCAGCGATGAGAAAATGGGCGTTGTCTGCCCATCATCCAGCCGGTAATTTGATTATACGACAAGTACAAGCAGACTGTTCCTATCGGAGATGATCATGGTAAAACGTATTGAATTTGCACAACATGGTGGCCCAGAAGTTCTCAGCTATTCCGATTTCGACCTAAAAGAGCCTGCCGATAACGAAATTCAGATAGAAAATCATGCAATCGGCATCAACTATATTGATACTTATGTCCGTAGTGGGTTATACCCCGTCGCGAGTTTACCATCGGGACTTGGTACTGAAGCTGCGGGCATTGTGGTAAAAACCGGCTCCCAAGTGACAGGTTTTCGCCCAGGTGACCGAGTGATGTATGCTCAAGGCCCGCTAGGTGCTTATAGTGAAGTTCATAATGTTCCTGAACATGCCGTTGCCCATCTTCCTGATGGAATTTCATTTCAACAGGCTGCCGCCTGTGGCCTGAAAGGTATGACTGTCTATTATCTGCTGAATCAAACCTATCAAATCAAACGAGATGAAATCTTTTTATTCCATGCGGCTGCGGGTGGTGTAGGCCTGATTGCTTGCCAATGGGCAAAAGCGCTTGGCGCTAAAATGATTTGTACCGTTGGCAGCGCTGAAAAAGCCGAGCGCGCTAAAGCGGCGGGGGCATGGGAAGTCATCAATTATCAAACAGAAGATATCGCGGCACGAGTCAAAGAGATCACTCAAGGTGAAAAGGTGAATGTCGTGTACGACTCAGTGGGCCAATCAACTTGGATTGCCTCATTAGATTCACTAAAACGCCGAGGTTTAATGGTGAGCTTTGGTAACGCATCCGGCCCTGTGACCGGCGTGAACTTAGGGATTTTAAACCAAAAAGGCGGTTTATACGTCACTCGCCCATCATTAGGGGTCTATGTCACTAATCGGGCGGAGTTAGATCAGGCAAGCCATGCGCTGTTTGATATGATCTTAAGTGGCAAATTGAATGTGGATGTCCCTGAAAAACAGATCTTTGCCTTGAAAGATGTGCAAACGGCCCACCGCACATTAGAGTCGAGAAAAACCCAAGGCTCTAGCCTGCTAATCCCATAATTTTGAGTGAGATGCCAACGACGGTTGGCACCTCACACTACATTATTGGTCGCGGGTGACGAATGCAAGAGCCTGCTCGACCACCGCCAGATCAGCCCCTTTCTTATGGGCATTTTCACTCAAATAGCGCCGCCATTGGCGAGCACCGGGTATTCCTTGAAATATCCCTAACATATGACGAGTGATATGACCAAGATAAGTGCCTTGTGATAACTCTTTTTCGATATACGGGAACATTTGGCGAACAGCATCCACCGCATTCACTACAGGTAATTGGCTATCGAATAATTGGTTATCTACCGCGGTCAAAATAGAAGGATTTTGATAGGCTTCACGCCCTACCATCACGCCATCAAGGTGACGTAAATGCTCTTTTGCCTCTTCCAGTGTTTTTATTCCCCCGTTAATCGCCATGGTTAAGTGGGGAAAATCCCGTTTTAGCTGATAAACGCGCGGATAGTCCAATGGAGGAATTTCACGGTTTTCTTTCGGACTTAGGCCGGATAACCACGCCTTACGCGCATGGATGATAAACATTTCACAACCGCCTTTAGTTGAGACGGTATCAATAAAATCACACAGGAATTCGTAGCTATCTTGCTCATCAATGCCAATGCGTGTTTTCACTGTGACAGGTATCGACACAACATCCTGCATCGCTTTCACGCAATCAGCCACAAGCTGAGCATCCGCCATTAGGCAAGCGCCAAAACGACCATTTTGTACGCGGTCTGAAGGGCAACCAACATTGAGGTTGATTTCATCATAACCACGCTCTTGCGCCAACTTTGCACATTGCGCTAATGCCTCAGGGTCGCTCCCCCCCAGCTGTAATGCTACTGGCTGCTCTTCTTCACTAAATGCCAGATAATCGCCCTTACCATGAATAATGGCACCTGTTGTAACCATTTCAGTATAGAGCAACGTATTTTTACTCAATAAGCGATGAAAATATCGGCAATGGCGGTCAGTCCAGTCGAGCATAGGAGCAACGGAAAATCGATTTATGTTTTTATAGCCTGTCATACCTTGAAAAACCTTGTTTTCAGTCATTTTTATATTTGACGTGTTTCGGTGTATCTTAACCTATTTAATCTGTTTTTGCTGTATTGGAAACACGACTAAGGACACCATGGCTTTGGTGTCCTCAACAAATGACGGCTCCCCGCCGTAAAACTGATTTGCTGCCATAAAGCACGCCGATTTTTTTAGAGTAGAAACTTTCATTACCTACGGTCGAGTTTACCCTATTTACGGGTTCATTAACTTAACCAGTTGATCGGCAAGTTCAGGCGTTGAAGCACTCAATAGGCTGCCACTAAACATGACGTTATCGCGTTCACCACTTAACGAACACACATCACCCCCCGCTTCACGAATACATGGTATCAATGCTGCGCTATCCCACGGTTTCATAATCGTATCAATGGCCCCATGTAGACGCCCTGTTGCCACCATGGCATGCTGGTAAGCATCGTTGGCAAAAATAAAGTCGCGAGCGCAACTGACAACACGGTCAAGATGGTAAATCGTTGTACCTTCTCGTTGATTGTAAGTGCTACTGTGGATCCCCGATGCGGAAATGACGGCATTAGCGACCTCTTTAGGCGCATCAGTACCTAATGTTAGCCGCCGAGATAAACCGTTATGTGTTTCCAAGTAGCAACCTTGCCCTTTTGCTGCGTAAACTACCGTTGAAATGGCAGGGAAGCTGATCACCCCAACGATAGGCTCCCCCTTTTCAACATAAGCAATCAAAGTGCTAAAGAGTGGAATGCCATAAATAAAGGCGCGCGTGCCATCAATCGGGTCAATCACCCATCCAGATTCGAAAACAGTATCGCCTTCAAGGCCAAATTCTTCACCAAGGATCGGAACATCCGGTGTGTGTTGGGCAAAGTGCTCACGCAATGCCGACTCAACACGTAAATCTGTTTCCGTGACCACTGAACGGTCGGGCTTATAGTCAAAACTGCCCGCACCTTGAAATGCTTCTACGGTCATCGCTCTGACTGATTTTGCCGCTTCAAGCGCAATCGCCAGCATACTGTGGGCTCCTATTTAAAATATAACATTATGGCAATCATAACCCATGATTATGCTTGGGTTTTATGCAGTTTGACCTCACCAAAGGTCATAAAAATCAATGTGCTTCCTGCGACCCCACGATAAGCCCCTTGTTGCTGATTCAATTCGCAAGCGAGTGCCGTAAATAGCCATGCTTCATTTTCCGAGATGTCACACATCGCATCGGTAAGCTGCTCATAACCTTTGCGTTCAGCAAATTCTTGTACAGCCAATGCGTCTTGTAACAATGGCTCCTCAATCGAGCTATTTGCCCATCCCCACATCCAACTCCCTTGGTTTTGATCATAAGTACCAATGATTTGCACGGGAGCAACAGCAACGAGACCGTCTGGAGCATGAAAAACAATTGTGCCCTCTTCTTGATCGACTGACCAACTTGCCTGATCAAGATGCCAAGTATCACAGTGGAATTGGCTTTTATGCTGTAGAGCATTCATACTTCGCTCGATTAACGTATCGTAAGGTAAATCTTCAAGTTCTTGATTCATTCATATATTCCTTAAACTACAGCGTGATTATCGAACGTCAGTTTTTTATCTTATTTATCCTATAAACTGTCTTATTCACTAACCAATATTTTTTAATGCATCGACAACCAATTGCCAAAACTTAGCATGATCGAGTTTGACGGCAACCTGAGTATGGCAATCTTCAGGAGCCGGATGGCGGAAATCGGCCACAGTCATTCCAAGGGTGAGAGTTCCTGTCAGTTCAATATCTACAGGTACGCGCTGTGTCGTCATGACGGAAGGGTCGATAACATAGGCAACGGCACAGGGATCATGCACTGGTGGAGCATCAAATCCTTGTGCTTGTTTATACATTTTGCCAAAGAAATCGAGTAATTCGACGACAAATTTCGCGCAGGGTGTTCCCACGTCAGCAATGTTAGCAACGATATCTGTGGTGGCAAGCGCTTGATGGGTGAGATCTAAACCAACCATCGTTAGTGGCCATTTTTCATTAAAAACAATATGTGCCGCTTCTGGATCAATTTTGATATTAAACTCAGCCACAGGACTCCAATTTCCTACATGGTAGCCTCCGCCCATCAGCACGACTTCTTTGACGCGTTCGACGATACGTGGCTCCAACCTTGCGGCTAATGCGATATTAGTTAGCGCCCCAGTAGGCACTAAAGTGATTGTTTTGGGTGGGTGCGACATGATCAATTTAATGATCAATTCTACCGCATGGCAGTTTTCCAAAGTCAACGATGGCTCAGGTAGTTGAGGACCATCTAACCCAGAGTCACCATGAATATCGGGGGCAATTTCAACTTCACGTACCAGTGGTCGTGAGGAGCCGGCTGCAAAAGGAATACCACGAATTTTTGCCATTTCAGCAACGGCTAAGGCATTGCGAGCCACTTTTTCAAGCGTTTGGTTACCAGCAACGGTCGTCACTGCCAGTAAGTCAATTTCAGGGTTGCCATAAGCTAATAGCATCGCAATTGCATCGTCATGTCCGGGGTCGCAATCAAGGATGATTTTCTTTGCCATACACCTTACCTTATTGAATTAAAAGGGAGCCTTTTATTAAAGCTCCCAATGTAACCAGCTAACAAAGTAAAATCTATGAGCTTTCGCCGATTTAAAAAATGTTTACTTCAAAACATGCGCATAGACACGTTTTTGTCCATCTTCTGTTTTCGGGATATATACCCCTTGTAGCTCAGGCGCAAATCCCGGAAGCAAGTTGATCCCCGCCTCCAAAGCTTGGAAGTAACGCAAGACAGGCCCTTCCCAAACTTCACCGGGCACCACACACAGTACGCCCGGAGGATAAGGCAGCGCCCCCTCAGCAGCAATACGCCCTTCTAGCTCACATAGAGGAAGCAGCTCCACGTTGCCGCGAATAAACTCAAGGTGCGCTTGTTGTGGGTTCATTTTCACTGTCGGAAAATGCTGCTTACGGAACATCTCTTTTTGCAATTGCTTAATATTGTACTGAACACTCAACTGGTGCATTTCTTGGCACAAACGACGTAATGTGTAGCCTTGATAATGCTCTTGGTAGCGTTGATAAACGGACGGTAACACTTCTTCCAGTGAAGCATCTTCATCCAGTAATTGTTCAAAACGAACCAAATGGGTAACTAGTAGCTCTAATTTCTCTTTACTCTCTGCGGGGGTGAGTAAAAATAGGATGGAATTTAAGTCACATTTCTCGGGGATCACACCATGTTCACGTAAGAAATGCGCCAATATAGTCGCCGGAACGCCAAAGGATTCGTATTCACCACTTTGAGCATCGATACCCGGCGTTGTTAGCATCAACTTACAAGGGTCAACAAAATATTGATTTTCCGCATACCCTTCAAACGCATGCCAACGTTCATTAGGAATAAAATTAAAGAAGCGCTGTTCAGAAGCAATTTGCGCCGTTGGGTACTCTTGCCATGGTTTTCCGTCGACAAATTCAGGCACAAAGGGTCTAAAATAATGGCAGTGGTTGATAATGGCTTTTCTAACCTCAATGCCAAGTCTTACGCACTCCATCCACATCATTTCCCCTGCATCCCCTTGATGCATACGCGCATTGACATCTAACGAGGCAAACAGCGGATAAAATGGACTGGTAGACGCGTGCATCATAAAAGCGTTATTCAGCTTTTTATGCGAGACAAAGCGCTCTTGCCCTTTAATATGGTTATCTTTTTTATGGATTTGCGACGCTTGCGAGAACCCTGCCAATTGTTTATGCACCGATTGAGTCACCATAATACCAGGATCATTTTCATTTAATTCAAGTAATAGTGGCGAACATTGGCGCATCATAGGGATAAATTGTTCGTAGCCAACCCACGCAGAATCGAACAAAATATACTCACATAAATGACCAATTTTATCGACAACCTGCCTTGCATTGTAAACCGTGCCGTCATAAGTACCGAGCTGGATCACCGCTAAGCGGAATGGACGTTCACGCGTATTTTTTTCAGGCATGACGTCATTAATCAATGAACGCAAGTAGTCCTCTTCAAAACAATGCGCATCGATTCCCCCGATAAAACCAAATGGGTTACGTGCCGTTTCAAGGTAAACCGGTGTTGCGCCCGCTTGGATCAGGGCGCCATGGTGGTTTGATTTATGATTATTGCGATCGAATAAAACCAAGTCTCCCGGTGTTAGCAAGGCATTTAACACGACTTTATTGGAAGAAGAGGTGCCGTTTAGTACAAAATAGGTTTTATCTGCATTAAATACGCGAGCCGCAAATTTCTGTGCTTCTTTCGCAGCCCCTTCATGGATCAGCAGGTCTCCCATCGCGACATCAGCATTACACAAGTCGGTACGAAACAGGTTTTCGCCATAAAATTGGTAAAACTGTTCGCCAGTTGGATGGCGGCGAAAAAATTGTCCACCTTGATGGCCCGGACAAGCAAAAGTGACATTATGCCCCGCAGCATAATCCATCATTCGCGCAAAAAATGGCGGTAATAGCTGTTCAAGATAGTGATTTGCCGCTGCAAATAATTGACGACTATTTTCACTACGCTCAGCCGGTGCAGGCGGTAAAATTCCCGTTAAATAAGGAGGATGAGGGATATCATCTGGAAGCTGTTTATCACTAATGATAAACAGCGGAATACTGAGTTTACTCTCTGCAACCCTTTTCCACAGCCCTTGATTGGCATCCAACTCGGATAGCACAACAGCAGCAATATTGTTTAACTGTGCATCGCGAATATCTACTCATTGGAATTCTCCCGTAAAGTAGATAGCGACCCCCTGGCTACATGCCACATTGATTTTTTTCATAACAGTCTGGCTCTTAGTTAGCTGAGGAAAAGAGGCCGACAATATACTTGATAGGAAATCAGATTGGAATTGCCATAAAGTGCGGGAATAATTCTAATTTTTCGGGAGGAGATAATATTTGATAACCTACTGTTTAATAGCATAAAAAATTTCTATGCCATTTTTAAGTTATCAGCATTAAACAAGGAAAAATGGGTGCGAAATTCATTAACCGACTAACATTAAGCCTATTAGCAGAATATTAGTCGGCCAATTTCTCTAAACTGGGAGCTTAGTTGTTTTTTTCCATATACAGTGTCTGTGTAGGATAAGCGAAGTCCGCACCATGCTGTTTGACGATGGCAATTATTTTTAAATAGACTTCTTGTTGTGCGGCTAACCATTCGGCCCACACGGTAGTTTTCGTAAAACAATACACCATAATATTCAGTGACGAATCCGCAAACTCATCAAAATAAACTAATAATGTTTGCCCAGTATCAATACTTGGCTCTTGTTGCAACATAGTCCGAATATCACTCACAATAGCGCCGATTTTATCGGCATCTTCATAGCGCAGACCTAATGACGTTTTGATTCGGCGGTTAGTCATACGCCCAGGGTTTTCAACGCTTATCGACGAAAAGAGTGAGTTAGGGATATACAAGGGTCGATGGTCAAAGGTGATAATTTTAGTAATTCGCCAACCAATCTCAACCACCGTACCTTCAATGTTTCTGTCGGGTGAGCTAACCCAATCGCCGATATTAAAAGGCCTATCAAAGTAAAGCATGATCCCTGAGAAGAAGTTACTCAGAATATCTTTACCGGCCATACCGATAGCAATGCCGCCAATCCCGCCGAAGGCCATCAACCCCGATAGGCTCATGCCGAAATGTTCGCCAAATAGTAAAACCATTACGACAAAAATGGTGGTTTTAAAGACTCGAGCGATAATACGTGCAGAGGTTGGATCACTTCCTCTTTTTATTTGCGTTTTTTCAAGTCTATTGACGAGCTGAAACAGCTTACGCACGAGAATGATCGCAATGATGGCAACAGTGATGAAATTAATCAGCGGAGTTGAAATAAAGGTTAAATTAAAATCCGTTGCCGCCATATCCAAATATTGAGCGGCAACCATCACCATACTACACAGCACAGCGGTCTGAATAACATGAATAAAAATACTTTTATTCTTATGCTTATGCCTACGTTTTTTACTTATCATCTCGAAAATAATAGCCACGGCTAAACACACCGCAACGATAGTAACGCCAATGGCATATTTTTCGAGTAATGAATCAATCATATCTCACCGCTCCAAGCTGCCCATTTTACTTTTTAATAAAACTTATATGTCTACTACGCTATTTTCGATAAACTCTTGATGGATCAAACGCAGCAATAAAAAAACCTCACTAAGATAGCAACTTTAAACGTGATTTTCTCAACAATTATCAACTGTTTTTTTAGACTATCTAATATGGATATAACGCATAATGTTTACCCCTGATCCCAAAGAAATTGATACTGTACTTCGATTAAATCTACAACAAAAATACCGCTATTTTGTCAGTAAAGTTGCCGATTGGGAGGAAGTTTGGGTGATTTTCTGCCAAGAGGAGCTTGTTACCATGCGAGATAATAATAGACGCTTATTATTACCTGTTTGGCCTGCTCAAGCCTATGCACAGCGTAATCTTAATGGTCAATGGGCCAAGTGTACGGCAACCAAGCTAACACTGACCCACTTTATGACAGAAATATTGCCAGATATGGATGGCGCAAATATGACAGTTGCCATGATGGTAGACAGTCAATGCCAAACTTATGTGATTGCCGAAGCGAAGTCGCTATTACAAGATTTAATTGAAGCGTGTAAGCACCGCAGCTCATCGATTTAGGCTGATAATTAACCATAAGGAATAAAACTTTCTCACATGAGTCAGCCTTATGAGCTTATCAGCCTAATTGCCACTCTCGCTCTTAGCGATTCACGATTTAAGCTGCACGAATTCAGCAAACTCTTCAATACTTGGATAAGAGGATTGCGTTCCTTTACCTGTCACACTAAATGCAGAAAACATGACAGCCTTTTTCAAAGCTTCCGCGATATTGCCTGTATGCACATAATAATGAGAGAAACAGCCAATAAAAGCATCCCCTGCACCACTGGTATCCACCGCATTCACTTTAATGGCAGGGATCAACAACTCGTTATCGCGAGTCATCCAGAGTGCACCTTTATCACCCAACGTGACGATAAGATTTTTCAACCCTTTATCGAGCAAAGACTTGGCTGCACGGCGGATGTTTTCCATCGAATCAACAGGCATATTAGTGAGGATCTCAAGCTCAGTTTCATTCGGCACAAAGAAATCACAACGACAAGCAAAATCAAGATCTAACGTACGCTGTGCTGGTGCAGGATTCAGCAATACAGGAATGTTATGTTTGTTACCAAAAGCAATCGCGTGATAAACCGTTTCTAATTGAACCTCAAGCTGCAATACGATCAATTTGCATTTTTTCAAATCGTCAGCCGCACGCTCAATATCTTCAGGGGATAAAAATTTATTTGCTCCTTTCACAATGAGAATGCGATTAGCAGAATTCGGATTAACAAAAATCGGTGCTACACCGCTAGAAGTACATGGCACTTTTTCCACATAACGGGTGTTAATACCATAAGACTCAAGATTACGAATGGTGTTATCAGCAAAAATATCATCACCGACTTTTGTTAACATAATCACTTTTGAATTAAGTTTTGCCGCAGCAACCGCTTGATTGGCACCTTTACCACCACAGCCGATTTTAAATGCAGGCGCCTCCAAGGTCTCACCCTCTTTTGGCATCTGATCCGTATAAGTGATCAGATCGACCATATTTGAACCTATAACTGCTATATCCATAACGCCTCTCATGTTAAATAAATCACATTATGATACTATATTAACATTATCATGTTGCATAAATATCATTCGTGATTAAGATCGCGAATAACGAATGAGCAAGTGTCATATCCGCCACATTTTTTCATTCCTTATTATTGACTCTCTCTATTCTCAATAGGAAAAATTTACATGAAAAATATAGCACAATATATCGATCATACTCTGTTGGCCGCCAATGCAACCGTCAATGACATCAAACAGCTTTGTGCCGAAGCCGCAGAGCACCACTTTGCTTCTGTCTGCGTGAACACAGGTTATGTTCCTTTAGCCAGCGAATGTCTGAAAAATAGCGATGTTATGGTCTGTTGTGTGGTAGGCTTTCCGCTCGGTGCATGCTTAACTGAGGCCAAAGCATTTGAAGCCGCAGAAGCCGTACGCCGTGGTGCTAATGAAGTTGATATGGTGATTAACGTTGGTATGCTAAAAAGTGGTGACCTTGAGTTCGTTCGCCAAGATATTGCCGCCGTTTTAGCGGCTTGTGGTGAGGCAACTTTAAAAGTTATTTTGGAAACTTGCCTATTAACCGATGATGAAATCACCCAAGTTTGTGAAATTTGCCGCACATTAAACGTTGGTTTTGTGAAAACTTCAACAGGTTTCAGTACAATGGGCGCTACAGAGCACCATGTCGCGTTAATGCGTAAAGTCGTTGGTGATAAAATCGGCGTTAAAGCATCAGGTGGTGTGCGTGATCGCGAAACCGCAGAAAAAATGATCAAAGCCGGAGCTAATCGCGTTGGGGCAAGTGCCAGTGTAGCGATTGTTTCGGGAAACAGTGTAGCCTCTAATGGCTACTAAATGTTGGGGCGCGGTTAGCCCGCGCCAATAAAGAAAGGATTGATCGGTGATAGAAACGAAACAAAAAGAACGCCTTCGTCGTTTGAGTGAATGTATTAAACGCTCAGGAAGAATTCACCTTAAAGATGCCGCAAGAATACTTGAAGTCTCTGAAATGACGATCCGCCGTGATCTGAATGCCGAGACCGAAGGGCCTATTCCAATGTCTCTGCTTGGTGGTTATATCGTTTCTGTCACCCAACCTTCCTCACTGACACAAAATGATCCTCAAGCCGACATCTTTACCCCCGATCAAACCGAAGAGCTACATATCCCCAATTTAGCGGCGAGTATGGTGTCAGAAGACGATGTGATCTTTTTCGATAATGGGATCGAAATGGCCACCTTAATCGCCTTGATCCCAGAAGAGATAAGCTTTACAGGGATTTGTTATTCACATAACGTTTTTTTGGCTCTAAGCCAGAAAAAAAATGCCACCGCATTACTCTGTGGGGGGGAATATCGCCCTAAAAGCGACTCATTTTATAACCCGACCCAACCTTCTCTCCTTGATTCGATTAACCCGAAAAAAGCCTTTATCTCGGCTGCCGGTATTCATAGTCACTATGGCGTCACATGCTATAACTTAGACGATTTAGCAATGAAGAAAAAAGCGATGGAAAAATCAATCCGCAAAATTTTGCTCGCCAAATACAACCTGTTTGATGAAGTCGCCACGGCCAATATGGGGGAACTTTCGCAATTTGATGTCATTATTACCAATCGGCAACTCGCTGATGAATATGAAGCCTATTGCCGCAATGGGTTTGTGAAAGTCATTTACTGACAGCAGTGATACCCAATTTACTGCCTATTTTTTCGACACGCATGATAACGTGCCGAGTTCATCTATTAGCGAACAAGAGGCCATGCCATCGCTCTAAATTTTAATGGTTAAATAGTCGCTCGCTATCTCGGTATTAGGGAAAATGGCTTGGCACTCCGCCAGCAGCATCGGCATATCTTCAGCGCTATAACGACCACTGATATGCGTCGCAATAAAACGTTTCACACCCGCGTCTCGCGCTAACTGCGCCGCTTGCCCTGTGGTACTGTGCCCCCGATCATTGGCTTTTTCATGATACGCATTTTCCAGCGTCGTTTCATGCACCATAACATCCGCATTCTTTGCCAAGAAAAGAGCCTGTTCCGTTGGTTTGGTATCCCCAAAAATCGCAATGACTTTGCCAGGCTTTGGCTTACCTAAATAATCAGCACCATTAACACGGCGACCGTCGGCTAACATAATAGTTTCACCGGCCTTTAACGCTTGCATCCACGGGCCGCGTGGAATGTTATCTTGCGCTAATTTATCAACATCTAATGAACCTCGTTTAGGATGTTCTTCAATACGGTAACCATAGCATTCAACGCGATGGTCAAGCGGGTAGGCTGTCACGATTAACTCACCATCATCAAACAACTGCCCTGGCTCTATTTCGATCATTTCAAGAGGATAAGTCATATAAGAGCTGCTCAGGGTCAGTACTGTTTCGACATACTGTTTTAAACCTTTTGGACCATATAACGTTAATGGATCAGTTGCTCCCCCCATTGAGCGGCTACATAACAGCCCCGGTAATCCAAAAATATGATCTCCATGTAGATGGGTAATAAAAATTTTTTCAATTCTTGGCGCCTTAAATACGCTATTTAAAATGCGATGTTGAGTTCCTTCACCACAATCAAACATCCAGTATGTTTTACGTATGCCTGTTAGGTTTAATAGCATACTGGTGACGTTACGCTCTTTGGTCGGCACACCGGCACTCGTTCCTAAAAAGGTTAACTCCATCTTTTCACACTCCATACTTAACTGTTTTTATTATTTTTATAATAAATAAACTTAATGTTTCTAATAAATTACTGAGTATCTTATCAATTTCGCCAAGCACTAAGCCTTTTTCACCTTATCCCAATCTAATCCAAAACGCGCCAAATACTTACGTAACCTATCTGCATCATTCGGCTGCTTTTTCTGCTGTCTTGAAACAGCAAACAGTACTCTACCCGCTTCTGAGAGACTTGATGAGCGACGGCATACATCTAATACTGTGGCTAATTGTTGCTGCTCAAATAGGTCAATTTCGCCAACTTCTGGCGGCAAGGTGTCTTTTGCTTTTGTGACCCACTGTGATTGCAATCTCATGATCTCTTCATCAACGACCGCTTTTGTCACACGACCACGTTCAGCAAAGGTTGCCATGCGGCTGATTGATGCTCCGAGTTCACGGAAGTTACCCCGCCACAACGCTTGCGCTGAACAGGCAAACGTTAAGTAAGCTTGGCGAGCTTCACTATCAAAGCGGATTTGGCTTTGTGCATCCTGACTAAATTTAGCCAACTCATAATCGATATTAGGCTCAATATCCTCACGTCTTTCCGCCAGCCCAGGTAAGGTGAAAGTCCACATATTGATACGCGCAAATAAATCTTCGCGAAATTTACCCTCTTCAACCCATTGCGCCAAATTACGATGTGTACCCGCTATCAATTGAAAGTCACTTTGCACTTCCTCATCGGAACCGTACGGAAAAAAACTTTTTTCTTCAATGGCTTTTAGTAGCATGGCTTGTTCGTCCAGCCCTAATTCAGCAATTTCATCTAAAAATAAGATACCACCGTCAGCCTCTTTAAGCAGGCCACGACGTGGGTTAATCGCGCCTGTAAACGCGCCTTTAATATGCCCAAATAGCGTTGACATCGCGTTATCACCGCGTAACGTGGCACAGTTAACCTCAACAAAGCGCCCTTTAATATGATGGCGACTTTCTCGCAATTGATAAATTCTGCGCGCCAAAAAGGATTTACCCGCCCCTGTAGGGCCATTTAATAAGATAGGCGCTTTTGAACGTAAAGCGACTCGTTCGATCCGCTCAATCATCGCGTTAAAATTCGCGTTACGAGTTGCGATACCTGATTTCAAAAAAGACACTTGAGCCTGTTGCTCTTTTTGAAAACGGCTCGTGATGTGCGTATAGCGACTGAGGTCGAGATCAATCACCGTATAGATACCCGCGGGATCTTTTTCTCTTCCCGCTTCTGTCGGTGAGGTTTGCAATAATTTAGCGGGTAAATAGTGTGCTTCTGTTAACAAGAACCAGCAGATTTGCACCACGTGAGTACCCGTCGTGATATGAACCAAATACTCTTCATTCTCAGTGTCAAAAGGGTAATTTGAAGAAAAATCCAGTAACGAGGTATAAACCTCTTCAAAATCCCACGGATCAGCAATATCCACCTCGCGTAATATGACCTCCGTCTGTGGTGAGACTTGCTCAATATCCTCTTTCACATGATGAGCCATATTATAATTATTTACCTGATGGATTAATTCAAAGCGATGAATATCCAGATCAGGTTGCTGACATAGCCCAACTGAAGGGCGCCATTTCGTCCACCGATTCGTTCTTTTTCCACGTCGATCCAGTGCCGTACCTAATACGCCAATAACAACCTTACGCTTCTTATTCATTTTATATAAATTTATAAATCACGATAATTAAAGATAAAAAATAGCATAGGTTATTTTTTATCTGAATCATACCAGAATAATTCCAAAAAAATTAAGTTATTACATATCAATAAGATAAATATTTTTTTGTTATTTTAAACAAAGTTGGCACGCTTATCGCAATATTAAAATCATCCACTGCCGGATATTGTCAGAACTTCGGTTCTACCGGTGCAGACATGGTGGCGAAATGATGTCACTACATGGTCTGTATTCCGCCGTCAGTAAGATAATAACTTAATGATAGTTAATCTGTTCCTTCCAGAACAAAAAAACTTGATATAACAACGGGTTATAAAAATTAGGCAACACACCACCCTCCGAGATCTTTATCGGGTCATGGGCAGAACCTTAGACAGCCAGTTTGACGGCACTCTAACTTTCCCCCCATCACTCCATACTTTTCTTCGATGGTGGCTCATAATAATAAAGGAATAAATAATGAAAAAAATAATTGTGGCACAAGGACAAATTGCGCTGACCGAGAAAAACGGTAATTTTCAGCATCTTTTGCTAGCAGGTGAACACCGTATCAATGATTGGTTTAATAAACTCACCGTTAGCCTGTTCACACTTAATCATGAACCTATTGATGCAAAGTTGGCTGATCATTTGCGCCAATATCACCCTGATTGGGTGGAAGCGCATTGTATAGATATTAATTTATCGGATAACGAGATCGCTTTTTTATATCTTCATAATAATTTGACTGAAATTTTAGCGCCGGCAACGCGACGCCTGTATTGGAAAATTGCAGAAACATTACGTGTAGAAATTCAACAAACTGGTGATATTGCTATCCCACAAACATTAGTCAACCGCCTAAATAGCAAAAAATGGATTAAGGGTCGAGATATCAGCTTAGTGGTCCAAGTTCCAGCGTGGCATGTTGGGGTATTAAAGGTTGATGGTGAAGTCAAAACATTATTGCAACCCGGAAATTATGGTTACTGGTGTATTGAACACCAGCCTCAGGTAGACGTTATTGATACCCGTTTACTGGCGATTGAGGTCAGTGGTCAAGAGATCCTAACCAAAGACAAAGTGACATTGCGTATCAATTTGTCAGCCAACTGGCGCTACCGTGATATTTTGTTGGCCTTCTCAAAGTTGAGCCAACCCGTCGATTATCTCTACCGTGAGCTACAGTTTGCCTTACGAGAAATTATCGGCACACGCTCATTAGATGAGTTACTGGAAAACAAGCAACTCATTGATGAATTGATGCTAGAACAAATTACCCAATGTGTCGCTGAATTTGGCTTGGATGTCGATAGCATTGGCGTAAAAGACATTATTTTGCCGGGTGATATGCGAACTATTTTGTCGCAAGTGGTAGAAGCGGAAAAGGCCGCCCAAGCAAACGTGATCCGCCGTCGAGAAGAAACCGCGGCAACACGCTCATTATTAAACACGGCAAAAGTCATGGAAAACAACCCCATTGCTTTACGTTTAAAAGAGCTGGAAACACTAGAAAGCATTGCGCATCGAATCGACCAAATATCCGTTTATGGTGGATTGGATCAAGTATTAAACGGACTGGTAAAAATTAAGGAATAAAGAATGAACAATAACGCTGTTAACGAACTTATTTTGGAAAATAGCGCACCTGTAAAAATGTGGACTAACGGTGTACCGGTTGATCCTAAAGCCGTAGTACAACTGCAAAACACCGCTAAAATGCCTTTTATTTTTAAACATTTAGCAGTAATGCCTGATGTACATGTCGGTAAAGGTTCCACTATTGGTAGTGTGATCCCAACCAAAGGCGCCATTATTCCGGCTGCCGTTGGCGTTGATATCGGTTGTGGGATGATAGCAGTGCGAACTTCACTAACCGCCTCTGATTTACCGGATAGCCTGCAAAATATCCGTTTTGCAATTGAAGCGGCTGTTCCACATGGACGTACAACTCAACGCCATGGTCGTGATAAAGGAGCCTGGCATCGAGCACCCGAAATTGTTGATCAGCATTGGGCGCATTTAGATGAAGAATTTAAACGTATTTGTGATAAATACCCAAAACTGCGTGGAACAAACCACTACAACCATTTAGGAACATTAGGAACAGGTAACCACTTTATTGAACTGTGTTTAGATGAACAAGATCGTGTATGGGTGATGCTACATAGTGGTTCTCGCGGTGTCGGTAACGCGATTGGTAACTTATTTATT
Organism: Providencia sp. PROV122; assembly: GCF_028482365.1. Taxonomy (NCBI): domain Bacteria; kingdom Pseudomonadati; phylum Pseudomonadota; class Gammaproteobacteria; order Enterobacterales; family Morganellaceae; genus Providencia; species Providencia sp. PROV122. The sequence continues at coordinate 77,982 of NZ_JAMPQI010000017.1, forward strand.
TCATTAGCACATAAAGATATGCAACAGCATATTGCCAATCTGCCTGATCGCGATTTGGCGTACTTTGAAGAAGGGAGCCAACACTTTAATGATTACATGGAAGCCGTAGGTTGGGCACAAGATTTCGCTCGCCATAACCGTGAAGTCATGATGCACCGAGTACTAGAAGCACTATCAAAAACGATCACGAAGCCATTCACCACACAACAAGAAGCGGTGAATTGCCACCATAACTATGTACAAAAAGAGCACCATTTTGGTGAAGAGATACTGGTAACCCGTAAAGGTGCCGTATCTGCGAGAAAAGGGCAAATGGGGATCATTCCCGGCTCTATGGGGGCTAAAAGCTTTATCGTACGCGGTTTAGGGAATGAAGAAAGTTTCTGCTCTTGCAGCCATGGTGCAGGCCGTGTGATGAGTCGAACAGAAGCGAAAAAGCGCTATTCTGTGGCAGATCAAAAACTAGCAACAGCCCATGTAGAGTGTCGAAAAGATAGTGACGTCATTGATGAGATCCCAATGGCATACAAAGATATTGATGCCGTGATGGCCGCACAATCGTCATTAGTAGAAATCGTACATACACTGCGTCAGGTCGTGTGTGTGAAAGGATAGGAGAATGGCATGGAGAGTGAAAGCATAACGCCATTAATGCGAGAGCGCATACAAAAAACATTAGCTGAAATAGAAACAACCCATCGGGTAAAAATCCTGTTTGCGTGCGAGTCTGGAAGCCGCGGTTGGGGTTTTGCTTCTTGTGATAGCGATTATGATGTGAGGTTTATTTATGTTCATCAATTAGATTGGTATTTAACACTCGATAGAAAACGCGATGTGATTGAAAAACCCATTGATAATGAACTGGATGTTTCCGGTTGGGAATTATCAAAAGCTTTAAAATTGATGCGTAATTCTAACCCCGCGTTAATTGAATGGCTGCATTCGCCAATTGTTTACCACAAGGATGCGTCATTTATTCAACAATTTGAATTATTAGCGTCAAAATTCTATTCACCGCTAAAGGCACGTTATCACTATTTATCCATAGCAAAACGTAACTTGCGGGAAGATTTTAAAGGGGAAACAGTACGCCTAAAAAAATATTTTTATATCTTAAGGGCAATACTGGCGTTGCGTTGGATTGAACACTCAAAAATCATGCCACCAATGGCTTTTTCACAATTGGTCAGTGCAACAGTCACCGATCACGCCGTTTTGGCGGAAATCAATGAACTGTTAGTGATCAAACAAAATGTAGATGAAAGCGAATATGGTTCACGGCGCCCTGCTATCGACAGGTTGATTATTGAGACGATTGAAAAATCAGAAAAACTCAATCTTTCAGAGCCTTATTGTCGTGATAGCGCTTTATTAGATAAGTTTTTGCAAAAAGCTATCTTAGCAAACGATAGATAGCCACCATCAATCCAGTCATTTTTAATTAGCGGTGAGGCCATTCTCGCCGCTATTTTTTATTCTCGCCTTAAGCACCAATGTTATAATACGATTTCCAGCCAACGCACAGAGTAACCAATGACCCGCACTCAACGTTTATTGACTTTATTACAGATATTAAAAGAAAGTCGCTATCCCATTACGGCTGAGTCTCTCGCGTCACAATTGCACATCAGTATTCGGTCTGTTTACCGTGATATTGATGAACTACGCTGCCAAGGTGCCGAAATTACAGGTGAAGCAGGTATCGGCTATCAGCTAAAATCCGGTTTGTTACTTCCCCCTTTAATGTTCGATGATAACGAACTCGAAGCGCTGATCTTAGGTTTACGCTGGGTACAAAGTAATGCCGATGAAGAGCTGAAGTTATCCGCCATGCGCGCAATCAATAAAATCAATGCGGTTGTCAAACAGGGGTCACAAAACCTTATCAACCAAACAACATTATTTGCACCTAGCACACAAATTGCACCGATTAATAATGTGATTGCGAAAAACCTAAGACTGAGTTTACGAAAAGAAATAAAAGCTAAAATTGACTATCAAGATGAAAGTGGGAAATTTAGCAGTAGAGTTATCTGGCCAATCGCAATTGGCTATATGAAAGATACCCAAGTCTTAGCCGCTTGGTGCGAACTCAGAGAAAGTTATCGCCATTTTCGCTTAGATCGGATCCAATCCTATATTGCTCTGGAGGATAAATTACCCTATCCCAAACATTATTTATTTGAGCAATGGCGAAAAGAGACTTTATGTGTGACTACTGACAGAATCTGACACACCTCTACCTTATGATAGCGACTCAACTTAATCATAAGGAAAAGGCGATGAGCTCACTTACCCTATATACAAATTCGATGTCACGCGGCAATACGGTCGACCTGCTATTTAAACTGTTAGATGTACCTTATCAGCGAATTGAGCTTGAATATGGCGAGCAAATGCATACTGCCGAATATCTTGCTATTAATCCGATGGGAAAAGTTCCCGCTTTAGTCGATGGTGAACATATTATCACTGAAACTGCGGCTATCTGTGTCTATTTAGCCGATAAATTTATAGAAAAAGGGTTAGCGCCGGCGTTTAACTCCCCACAACGAGCAGCCTATTATCGCTGGTTCTTTTTTACCGCAGGCCCTATTGAAGCGGCATTTACAACGCATGCAATGGGCTTACAGTTAGATGAAGCACAGCAAAAAATGTCAGGTTTTGGCTCATTTAAACGCGTTATGGATTGCCTAGAAACAGGACTTAGTAACGCTGCACCTTATATTTGCGGCCAACAACTAACCGCAATCGATGTGTATGTCGGGGCTTTTCTTCTATTTATGGAAAAGATAAATTTTATCGAAAACTCCGCGGTCATTAATCATTATCTCGACACATTAAAATCTCATCCAAAGTTCGCCAAAAGCATTGCATCATAAGCTTTTAAGGATACAGGCCACCATTTATGATGGCCTGATATTCATCGTATTGAGCCTTAACGCCACGTTGCACTCTTCATAACAGAAAAGCGCCCTGCTCCCATTAACGCAAGTGCAATTGATCCCACAAAGAAATAAACAATACTTTCAATTGCCCATGCCCCCGTTTTATCCAATAAAAACGTTTTATCAAGCCCTACCATTAACCAAGCAATAAACATGGTAAAAGCGACAAGCAGCGCGGCTGGCCGAGTGAGTATCCCTAATATAATGAAAATCGGTGCGACAACTTCCCCCAAAATAGTTCCATAAGCAATAAATTCGGGTAAACCATATGCAGCAAGCATAGCTTTAATGCCACTAGCGCCTGTTAACAATTTACTCATGCCATGGAATAACATTAATCCGCCAATAGTAATACGTAATAACAATTTTCCAGCATCGTCATGTGCCAATAACCGATTTACTGTGCCTATCATTGTGTGCTTCTCCAAGAAAAATATACTGCAACCTATGACGCGTTTACGACCAATACAATAAGAGTGACTTTTATTTATTATTGTTATAGCAGCATTGTAGTTATTTAATAGCTTTTACTCTTACTTTGGTGACACCAATAGCATTTATTCATAAAACTAAGGTATGAACTAAAAAATAAAAGGTCAATCAACAACAATTAAGTCAAATTTAAAAAAAACAAAAAATACTAAATAAGAGCATTCTAAAAAGAGTGTTAATGAATTAAGATAATTGATGTTCAAAATAATTGTTATTTATTTAAGATTTCAATCAAAAATAAAGAATATAACGATATATTTATATCATCAATATAAAATAATAATGATATAAATTCATTGCTATTTTGTTACTAACATGTAATTTTGTCATATCAAAGAATGTGCGGTTAATGAATTCAAGCAAAATAGCATCTCATTAATACGAGGCATAAAAATGAAACCTGAAACTAACGCCCATCATTCATATAACTCTTATATACATCAGCTAAAAATATCCGAGATCATGAGTTATTTACAGTCACTGGATATTCCTTTTTCATATAGATCAAAAATTTTATATAATAAATTTAAATTACTAAAATTAACAGAAGTTGCCCCCATACAAGCTTATAACGAGTTTCTACGTTTAATTGCTCATGAAACAAAAGATCAGCATTGGTGTGCGAAAGCGGGTATCGCAGCCCCCTATCATAGTTACTCACCGATCAGTGAAATTTTTATGTCGGCAAAAACATTACATGCCGCTTTAATCGAACTCAACCAATATACCGATCTATTTCAAGGCAAAACACACACTAATATTGTCATAGAAAACAAAAAGGTTTTAATCAATTATGAAGTGAGTATATTTAAGCCTGAATACTATAAGTTTGACATTGAGTACAGTTTATTTAGGTTAGTGAGTCAAATAAGAGAGCGACTTGGTAAAGATTGGATACCTGATACATTTTATTTTCAATATGCATTAAGTCGAAAAGATAAAGATAATTTGAAAAAAATCATTCCAACTCACTATGAAGACAATGCTAAATTCAATGGTATTTCATTTGATGAAGAGTGGCTAAATGCTGGTATTAATAAAAAAGAGCATGATGAAACGTTCATTTTTTTCTTAAAAAATCATCTAAATAAACTTAAACACTCAAGTTGTATGCCCGAATCCATGAGTATGAAAGTGCAAGATATTATGTACCAACATATTTTATCACAAAAAGACATTTCATTATCTTGGGTAGCGGCAAAGCTGTATATCTCACCAAGGACATTACAACGTAAATTAGCAAAAGAAAATATTAATTATTCAGATATTCTGGATAAAATTCGCTGTGATATTTCTATCGATAAACTCGTTGAAGAGAAGATTAGAATAGATAGCCTAGCTGAACTACTAGGCTATACGGACAGCGCCGCTTTTTCAAAAGCATTTAAACGCTGGACTGGCTCACCGCCACTTCAATACATCAAAAAACAGGGCTATCATAAAGCGTGAAAATTGTGCTCTTCAAGCCGTTTATTAATCCGCTTCATATAGGCTCCAATAGGGATGCTAAACCATTGCTCATCCGTATAGCCAACGGCAAACCCGGTGTTGCGCATTGACTTTAAGTCTAAGAGCAAAATAATCGCGACATCGACCGCTAACTCTCTAAAACCAAGTAAATACACATCATCTTTAATTTTTAGGTAAGTTGCTTGGTCACAATCACATTCACCATGCCTTACCCCTCCATAAATATGATACGCATACCATTGGCTATTAATATAAATATGTTCAACGGCGGTACTTTCACTGTATTCATTCAGAATATGTAAGCCAATAAGATCTCGTGTTTCTGCGGGGAGAAGCGTATTATCGTTATCGCCAATAATCTTTCCAACATGATAATGCTGTTCGAATCTCGGCGTCGTTTTCTTACTTGGCTGGTATTGAGAGCTAAACAGGACAACATGGCTATTATTGAGGTCTAGTACTAAAATTGAGTGAGCAAAATCAATGCTCCCTTTTGATAATTCAATTAAAAATACTTTATCCGCAACTTCGGTCATATCGCTGATTTTTCTTTTTTTCTTATCAAAATAAGAGCTTAAAAAAACACTATTCGTTATAATATGGTCATGTTCATCAATACGAAAATAAAAACTTTCATTGTTTAAATAAAGATTAAATTCAATATTAATAATGTCATAACTTCTCTTTATTCGATTCTTTTTTAACTCATTCGTAAACATATCAAATGATGTATCAGAAGTTATTTGCTCTGTCATGTTATCACCTGTGATATAAATTAAAATGAATGAATGCTTATTTCTAAAAATGACTTGTTATTCATGAGTTTTTTGACTGGCAATGTCTCTACAATATAATTTTCCACATGGGCGCTTGTTAACTTCGTCATTAGCTCATCATGTATAATATCAATATAAGCCTCACTACTATTTTTACTCTTAACATATTTTATTGTGACTCTAATACTGGATGAAAAATTATTTTCCAATATATTATCTATATGTTTTTTTGCATGTATAAAGCTATCATATAAATCTAGGTTAAGTTGAAAGCAAGCATAGTGAATAGGTGCAGCCAACTGTGATAATGGGCTTTTTACAAAACCGTCTATTTCTATTAAAAATTCATCAACGGCCATCCCATCACAATAGGTGACATTGAGTTCACAATTAATAGCTTGAATATTTCCAGTATATTTAGCAATCTCGTCTTTTATCAGATCTATTACTGGCTGATATGCGACATCACTACGAAGATAAACATTTAATAAAATAAGATCATCCATTGAGTAATCTAACTCAATTATTGAACGATTAATTTTATCAAAAATCACCGCAACTTGCTCTTCAAGGGTATCATTGATGTAATAAGCATGGCTATTATCATCGGAAACAATCAAAGCTTCCGTGCCTGTAATATAAAGTAGCTCCTCATAAATTAAAGAGCGGCTAACGTCCATTTCCATATTATAGAAAGGTAAGCATTGAACCGCCTTGTTATGACGAGGAAAAATAAACTCAATGGCTACCAGAGCATTATCATTGCTAAAATTCGGAAGCCGAATAATTGTTCCAACAGGCTTTTTATTACCGTAGCCTTGTGCTATTTCGTGGCTAACTTTATGAAATTGATTAATCGCATAGATGGGATCAACTTTATCACTTTTAATCGCTATTGTATGTTTTAGCATATCCGCATAACTAATACCCATTTTTATTAATGCATTATTTACTTCAGAGATAATTATTGCTAATTGAGTATCAAAATCGCCTCCCGAAAAAGAAGAGTGCCACCCAATAATGACATTATCATTGGTTTTTAGTATATTCATTATGTCTCACCCAATTAATAGATCAATTTAATGTGTAACGCTTGCTCTAATAGAATATTGTTACAAACCCAATTTAATCGCTTGGTGATTTATTAAATTTTCTTGTAACTCTTTGAGTGCTTGAGGAATCGTTTGTTGTTGGATAAAAGAAATAAAAGGGTCGACAACCTGAGTATTTATGCCACTTAACCCTTCTAGTAGTGCTAATGCACAAAAGGGAACATAATGCTCAGAATAGCCTCCTTCATGTATGACAACCACTTTTCCATGGCAAACGTCCTGAGCGACCGCGACAATACTTTCTATCATTTCTCGATAACTCTGGCTATGGAGTTGCATATGTCCTAGAGGGTCAAAGGTACTTGCATCATAACCACTGCCAATAATAATGAGATCCGGTTTGTAGGTCCTAAGAGCAGGGATTGCTATTGTTCTTAATGCATATAAATATTCATCATGGCCACATCCCGGTAATAACGGAATATTAATATTGAATCCTAAACCTTCTCGGTTACCTTGTTCTTCGATACCTCCTGAGTTAATTGGGAAGCAGTTATCTTGATGCATAGAGATGGTAAGCACTTTATTATCGTTATAAAAAATAGCTTGAGTTCCATTTCCATGATGAACATCCCAATCCAATATAGCGACTTTTTTTGCCCCTAAATTCTCAAGGGCATATTTAGCGGCAATACTGCTGTTCGCTAAATAGGTCGCCCCCATCGCTTTATCTGGCAAAGCATGATGGCCTGCTGGCACACATACGGCATAAGCCCTATTTAAAGAACCGTCCATCACTTGATGAACAGCGGCTTTTGCTTGGCCTGCGGATAATAGCGCTATTTGATACCCCCCCGGTCCAAATGGTGCCTGTAAACCTAATTCCCCCCCTTCATTTTTACTCAGTTCAATAAAATCATTCAAATACTCTTGGGTATGAACACGCGCCGCATCATTATAAGTAATGGGGGGTGCACTGTATGAAAATAAAAATTCATTCATGCCACTCACATCAATTAAGGATTTAAAACGACGTACGCAACTTGCAGAGCTAGCCCCAAATTCATTATTCGCGAAAGGTTGCATCCAATTCATTTGATTATAAGCTAGCGGTGATGATTTATAACTCCGCCCCCATAAACAATATTCATGATAAAAAAGACCAGTTTTAATCGTGGAGTCTTTCATGCTGCAAAACATATTATTCCCCTAAGTAGATAATCTGGTGTAGCTTCAATAATCGCGAGCACATCTGGTATTCCATTACCGTTGATACACAACTTTTCCATTACAAATGGTCATAATGACATTGGTTTTCCCTATTTGCTCAGCCGGAATAGTAAATAGGTCATGACTTAATATTTGTAAGTCAGCCAATTTCCCTACTTCTATCGAACCTCTTTCATGTTCAAGATGTTCCTGAATGGCACCATTAATGGTGTACATGCGAATGGCATCCTCAATCTTACAACCTAGGTCAGATTGATAAATTTGATTGTTTTTAGCTTTTCTAGTCAGCGTAAATTCAAGTCCTTTTAACCAATTAAATGGGAAGCAACAGGCATCAGAGCCAGCAGCAACCACAACGCCTTCATTAATATAAGACTGCCAGTCAAATAACTTAGCGTTGTACTCATCGGGTATAATCTGCTTAATATCATTGATCATGCTATAGCCTGCGATTGGTTGGCAGGATAGCAAAATATTATTTTTTGCCATTGTTTTCGCATTCTCAATCGTGAGATCATCACCATGAATAATAAAATGGCGTAAGTCTTTATTTGGCATGATCTTTTCTGCATAAGAAAAGGCATCTATTGCTGCATCAATCGTTTTTCCACCAATTGCATGAATACCAACCTGCCAACCTAAGCGGTGTAATTCAACAATGGTTTTATTAAGTTCGGCAATTTGTTCTTCAACACTATGACCAGCAAAGGTTAGCTCTCCTTGATAACCATTGCATGATCTTCGAATACAAGGTGAACTATCACCAAATAACTTTATCGTATCGACTTTTAACCATGATTTATCGGTATGAAGTGGATATGAAAACGCTTCGGCACCAGAAATAATATTTTTAAAACTGTGCACACCTTCTTTTGCCGCAAATAAATTAACACTAACCCGAGTTAATAACTTATTTTCATCATAAAGCGCCTTATAGAGCTTTATGACTCTGCTACTCCAAGCACCATGAAATAGATTATCGCCTCCTGGCCCTAAAATATCGGTGTAACTTGTGATGCCATTTTGCAGTAAATGATATTGGATAAGTAAAATATAGCTTTTAAGTTCTTCATCAGACAGCTGAGGTAAATATTTCCCGACAAGGTTCATGGCTCCCCATTCAGAAATAATACCGTTAGGCTCACCTTGCTGATCAATACCTATCCGTCCGACCTCTTTCGGTAGCTCTATGGATTTAGAATTTAACCCTGATAATTCTATAACCTCCTGATTAACAATTAGGTTATGTAAACTAAAATCACTAAAGCTTGCTAATTTCCCATTCGTTTTTTGGGATAAGTAAGCTTGGTTAACCGCGATTTTTTCGTCGTTATCATCAAGGAGTTCAAAGGGGCATCCAATGCCGTAGATCCAGTCCCTGTTTTTTTTAGCGGTTAAATGAGTCTCCAACTGACTTTCAAACTCATTTTTTAATTTACTCTCAAACAAATTTAGGAAATCACCAGAAATCAGCATGCCCGTGTGTGTCGCATGGATATGCGCATCATGTGCAGCAGGTAACACAAGCTTATTTTTTGCATCAATTATCTGAGTATGAAAACCTATTTTTTTAAAAATATCATCATTATCACCAACAGCAATAATTCTCTCTTTTGCAATCGCTATCGCCTCATAGAAAGAGAAGTTTTTATCTACCGTTGCAACCTTGGCATTAATAATGACTAAATCAGCATCTTGACTCATTATAAACACCTTATGTTGGAATATAATTTAATGGGTAATTTAATGAGTTAAGAGAAATAATATTTGCACCGGCTGGAATATTAATCATTTTATTCACTTCTGACAGATTTCCCCAGCCTTTCCCTGTTGTCGTCTTATTCTCCAAGTCATAAACAAAAACAAAGGATAGGTCGATTAATAGCTCTCGCCAAGTCACCACATAAGTAGAATCGTCAAACTTATAATAACTCACTTGATCGCATCCCCCATCACCTTTTCTGATACCATTAATGACGTTATAGCAATACCAATGTGAATTGATATAAATATGCTCATACACTGTCGGTGGTAAATTCGAATAACAATATAACGCCCGACTGCCAATCAAATCACTCGTAATAAAAGGATACCGGCATTCATTAACTTTATGGTTTCCAGTCAGTATTATTGCTGGTGTAAAATATTGCTGATAATTAGACGCTAACTTTAATGGTATTGGCTTGCTGTGATCAGGCAAACTTTTAGGCTGATATTGTGTAAGAATAAATAGCGCTTTATTTGTGGTAAAATCGAGTGCAATAGATAGCGTAATTTCCGTATGCTCTGGAAATAAAAGATCCACAAAAAACAGATTATTTCTCACCTCAACCGCTTCATAATTTGCCTCTTTCGGGATAAAAATACCTTGTTGGTGATAACCTTCTATCGTGCAGCTCTTTTGTTCGAAAAAGATCTCAATCACTGCGTTTTCTGTTTTAAATTCTATCCCTGTCAGGCTAATTTTTTTGCTTTGAGGTAAACGATTATGGGCCAACTCCCCATAACTCACTTCAGATTTCAGTTTGGCGTATTCTGTGAATGTTTCATTCACCATTTCTTCCGAGAGGTGCCATAATTTTTGACCGAAAGCGACATCCAGTACCCATGGAATAACCCCCGTTCCCTGCCGCGTATCCTCATTAATTTGAGAATAACTGCAATGTTCTAAAAAAATCCCCCCTTTATCCGCAAATTCAGGGTGACACAATGCCATAATCTGTGTTGCAACACCGGCTGATAATGATTTTACAGGCACTTTATTGGTGTCCTGTTTCTCTGCTAACTCTTTAAAATCATCGTGCTGCAAATGCAGATGTAGGTTTGTATCAAGAACAATGCCGGGGGCTACCGCAAAAGCTCGAATATTATAATCTTTCCAGCGCCTATCAAACTCAAATGCAAATAATACATTTGCTGATTTAGATTGCCCGTATGCAGTCCAACGGCTGTATGGTCGATGATTGAAATTTGGATCATCTAAATCGACATTACTTAAGCGATGCGCCCCCGATGTCATCATAACAACCCTTGCACCTTTTAATAAGCAAGGTGTCAGTTTGTTAATTAATAGAAAATGCCCTAAATGATTAATGCCAAACTGCTGTTCAAATCCATCGACGGTTAATTTAAAATCAGTGGCCATTACCCCGGCATTAGCCAATATCCCATCAAGTTTCACATCTTCTAGAATAATTTGCTTTACGAAACGCCGAATATCATTTAACGATGACAAATCAAGCAATTTAATTTCAAATAAAGCATCATCAAATTGTGAAGAAAGCTCCGTATAAAGTTGTTGTTTTTTTTCCTCTGTTCTGACGGTAAGAACAACATATCCTTCATGGCTTAATATTGCCTTAGCAGACTCTTTGCCTAATCCAATATTAGCGCCTGTGATTAGATACTTTTTATTCTTCAACGATATTCCGTCTAGTACTTCATTCCACGTAGTATGCACATGATAATGATTTAAATTTTTTGTCATTATTAAGCCTTATCTTTATTATTTTTAAAAATTATTTTCATAATAATTACCATGGAGGCAACAAGTAATAATAAATTGAATAAAAACATTGCAGAAAAACTAACACGTTCAATTAACATTCCGCTAAACATCGGCCCTAACGCGATACCCAGCCCCAATGTAAGTGATGTAAGGTTCATAACATTTCCATCGACTTCATATTCAGCAGCAATACTCATCGTAAATGGTAATATTAGTGTCCATATATATTTAAAAGCGTAACAACTGATAATCACAAGCATGATGCTAGTATTTAAGTACATTGCTAGCACAGATGCGATTAAAAATATAAAGCAAGTAACAAAAACTAAATTTACTTTTTTACTAAATAGAATTGAAGTTCCCGCGCCCAATATACCGACCATACTTGCCGAACCTAAAATGTTATACACGACTGAAAGATCGACTTGTAACGCGCTAAGATAACCTCCAATAAATGTCCAAACACCAGCAACCACGACATTAAATAAGAAGATACCTGCTAAGCATAGATACATCTCATTTTTTACCGTACGATTTTTTACCGCTCCTTGGGCTTGTTCTTTAAAAATATTTTCCTCTTTCATTCGCCAAATAGCATCTATACCTTTAGTTAGCGGTAAAACACAAACTAACAGTATGGACACGAAAACATAAACTGAAAATATGCCATAACTTTCAAGGAATAGCGGTAAAATAAACAGCCCTAAACTCCCTAATATAATTTGGCTAAATAGGGAGATACTGAACGCTCGATACGAGTTTGGCAATAACGCCATACACGAATTGGTTATGATAAAAATAGTCGATCCTGATATTGCAGAGAGGATTCTGATAGCAATATAAAGATTAAAATGATCTTTAATTAAAAAACCTGAGATAATGTTTAATACCGCGGTAAGTAGGATCATAGCCACATAAATATGATACCAGTTTATCTTTGTTTTTAACCAAAAGAAGGCAATAACGTTTGCTAACATCCCGGTTAAAATTTCTATCATATAGATAAAACCTACTTTTTCTGGCGAAAAACCAAGTTCCTTATCCATTTGAATAGTAATTAATGGTGCCCACAAGAACATCATCGGAATAAATATTCCACCTATAATAGGTGAAAGATAAACTCGCCATGTTGATAACTGCATTTTTTGAGACTTCATAGATCCGACTGATTCACTCATATCAAACCCTCTTATTTTCCATTTTTCATAATATAAATATAAATTTAAAAAACTTTTAATAGCTAAAGGTGACATTTTTTTGTTTTTATACGTCACATAATAAAATACTGGATAATGCATTAAAGGTTTTCACTTTTAAAAACAGCATTTAGAAATCCAGCGCCGCAATTTAATCCAAAAAAAACAAGATCACTCAGTATAAAAACCCAACCTTATATAATATCTCGATATCAACAGCTACCATGGTCCCTATTGGCAAATGACATTCTCTTAAATTCATAAAACCCTACTTTTCAGATTGCTTAATATTAATCACAAAATATAAATGTTATTGGCTTAGTGTTTTATTTATCACTTTGCCCTTCATTATTTATAAAAAATAAAAATCAATTAATTAATTCAATCAATATTGAGGAATAAAGAATGGCTAATTCCATGATTAAGCATACTAAAAAACTATTAGCATTAGAGATATTTTCTATATTAACCGCAAGTTGTTATATTCCTAAAATCAATGCTCAACCATTTTTTGATGATGCAACATTAAAAGGTGGTATCTATTATTGGCAAAGGGATAGATCAAGAAAAGAATTAACACCCGGCAGTGATAAATATGGTCAATATACAGATAATCTTAAACACTCATCATTAAATATAGCTCTCGACTTTTCTTCTGGTTATATTCAAGATTTTATTGGCTTTGATTTTGCCGGGTATACTGCTGTCGAATTATCAAACGGCGGCCCTGCCGCACCGAATGAAATTGGCTTTAGTGATGCCAAAAATGTTTGGGATGAGAAAGGTACAGGCGACCGTAATGGGTTTACCTTCACGACCGCTGCAACAAAATTAAAATTAGGGCCATTTTGGGGTAAAGCAGGCTATATACAACCAAGTGGCCAAACTTTGTTAGCCACCAACTGGAGCTTTTTACCCGGTACTTACCGTGGTGCCGAAGTGGGGGCTGAATTTGATACCGAGGACAGTGGGAAATTTAATATTTCCTATATGTGGACGGATCAATATAAAGCGCCATGGTATCGTGAAATGTATGAATTCCGCGAAGCCGACTCAACAACCACGATTGATTATTTACACTCATTGGGTGTGAAATATGATGCCAAAAACAAGCTGGTGCTAGAGGGTGCAGTTGGTCAAGCTGAAGGTTATATGGATCAATATCTTGCCAAGATCTCTTACGCATTCCCGCTCGCTGGTCGTGATTTAAGAGTATCGTATCAATTCTACGGCGCACAAGATAAAGATAATAGTGGTGGTGTTAATGATGTCTATGATGGATTAGCTTGGTTACAGGCGTTCACTTTAGGCTATACCTACGATGCTTTAGACTTCCAAGTTGAAGGAACGATGGTGCACTCTCCTGGTCAACAAGGTTACTTTTTACAGCGCATGACCTCGGCTTACGGCACTTCAAATGGTCGTATAGATGTTTGGTGGGATGCCCGTTCAGATTTCAACTCCGACAATGAAAAAGCCCTATTTGCTGGTGTGACCTATGATTTATCCAGTTGGGATCTCGCGGGTTGGAAAATCGGCACCTCTTATGTTTATGCTTGGGATGCAAAACCGAGTAATAATCCAATTTATGACCAAAGCCAACGCGTCAGAGAAAGTGCATGGAATTTTGATATTCTCTACACCATTCAAACTGGTAAAGCTAAGGATACTACCTTTAAATTACATTACACTCGTTTTGATAACCACAGCGATATCCCAAGCTGGGGTGGAGGATTTAATAACATTTTCCAAGATGAAAAAGATATCAAATTTATTGTGACTGCTCCATTTACGATTTTTTAATTAACACAATAATTTATTAAATTTATTTTTCTTGGATGCTTAGGTTTTTTAATAGCAAATGATCGTTATCTTTTCATTTATGCCGGTCATAATTATGACCGGTATTTCACTCATAACCACGGATAGCCCCTATCCATTATCGCTAAAAATGGCAATAGCAAACAAACAAGGCTAGCCAAGCTGCCAAAAATAGAAATGATATTTCCATCTGAGTTAATGCGAGCCATTATGCGAAATATCCCTCTAAATCGCGTCGATAGCATAAAACGCGATGTGTGGGTGCATTCTCGACCATGTTTAAAAAATGGTTGAGCAAAACACCTTCAAACTTTATTCAGCGTATTCATCAATAACAGAGGGTGGGTTGAGCCGCCATTTTCCTCCTAATGCAATAAATGAAGCCAGCGAGATGATTATCTAACAAAAACAGATCAAGGCACGCTTCCCAAACCTGTTTCAAGATAACTGGCTCTTGCGGCTCAACCGAATAGCTTATTGTCAGCAAGACAAGTTAATCATAAGTCGCAATCAACCACGCGGATCCTCGATAATCCCCCGCGGCTGCATTTTGCCCTTGAATGCGACTGGTAATGCTGATGGTATCGAGTTGATGGATCTCGAGGTTTAAACTTTGCCCCATTTGCCCTGTCGCTTCATCGGTCATTGTTAATTCACTATAAATGACATCGTGATGGTTTAACTGGCTTTTTAATGGCAAGCGCTTTTGAGGGTCATCATCTTTGGTGTAATCCAAACGTAATCGGATGTTAGTCGATGATTTAAACTTACAACTGTAAGTGACTTTTTCTACCACTGTACTATCGTAATTCACACTACTGAGTTTGCCATGACGTAGGCTGACGGTTTCTGCTTGCCCTGTGCTAGTCATGGTCGTGCACAGAGAGCCAATATGAATTTGTGAAGCAGCCAGCCGTAATGGAACCGTTGTCTCATTGATAGGCCAACTATCGTAAGGCGGTACCGTTTTCTTGGCGGTATAAGCGCGAACATAGCCACCTAAATCCATAGCATTTATCACTAATTGCCCATCAATAATTCGCTCATTAATATAGAAGGTTAATTTGATTGGAAATTGGCTATAGAACTGCCCCGAAGGAAAAATGTCTCCATCAAAGCCATTAGAACAAACCGCAGCGTCAATATTGACCCAACTCATCAAGTTTGTTTCAACCGTCATGACTAAATTACTGTTGATTTGATAGGCTGGTCTCCCTTCAATATAGACGCCAGCCATTGGCGCATACATAAATAAACGATGAAATGCGTTTTCCGATGGAATGCCTACACTGCTCTCTCCCCATTGCCGACCTAAGCATTTAACATAACCGGATACACTCACATCTTTACTGGCACTATCAATTAGCATCGTATTGCCAATGCGGTAATAATTTTTTCCATTAGAGCCAACAAGTGGCGTCGCCACTATTTCACTGTTGCGCTCTAATTTGATCACATACCCTGTGTTGGGGTCGACAATTTGAGCTGCGTAATCAGCCGTTGCATCTAAGCTATTTATCATTAAAGATAAACCTATCATCCACGCATAATTTTTAGCTGTCATATACCTACGACCATCATCTTTAAAATCACACATCGCTTTAGCCCTTATTAGTCATACGCGACTAAAATTGTCATAGCAGAAGTGAACTTGCCCGCCGCTAATTGTTCAGCAGGAATGCGATTAACAAGGCGCGCCTGTAAATCAGTTTGGTATTCGGTAGCGCTAAGCCGTTGTGGGTTAATTCGTTGCAGCTTGTTCATCGCCAAAGGACGGATGCCCCCGTCGATGACTTCATTGAAAGAGATCCCTAATCCAGAAATTGAGGTCGCTAATACTGTTTGCCCATTATGAATGAATGTATTGTTCCCTTTCGGCGCCAACATAATCGCTAAATCTTTATTAAAGTCACACCCTGAAAGTTGAATCGCAAATGCTCTATGGTGCGAAGCGCTATTTAATTCATCAAACTTTACCGTACCGAAATCTATTTTTAACGTAGAGCCATGATGTTCACTGTGAATATTGCAGCTAGGCGCCACCATAGTTGCACTGACCTCCACTAAAACATCTGCGTGAACTAACGAGCCAAATAGCATCAACACGGTGATCAGTGTCTTGTGTTGTTTCATTATTCGTACTCCACCACAAATGTCGCCGTGCCTTTAAAATCCCCCGTTTTGATTTCACCGCTTGCAGGTTTACGAACAAATACCCCAAAGTTTAATTGTTGGCGATTATCTACGACTGACACGACACCAACCTTAATGGGTTGATTCCAAATAACAGGCTGCTTGTCTTTATCCATTTCTATCAATCCAAGTAACGCCCCGCTTGCGCCTTGCGTCGTTAGATAATGGTTACCATCAATGTCGATTAATTGATGGCTTTGCCATGTTAGACGGATTATTTTATTCAGATCAGATGGGCTACATTTATTAATTTCAATAAAAAAGGGAAACACGTCGCTGACGCTATGTTCATTAAGATATTGTTTACGCAAATAACCTAATTGAATTTGTTTATTAATAGATCCCGCTGCAATTTGGCAATCGTGATGAATAAGTTCACCTTTAAATTCAACATCTAAATGGTTTTTACCCAACGCATTTAATGAGCTGAAAGAGCATATGGCAATTAAGATAAATGCTTTATTCATAACTCACCTCTAGCCCCACTCTATTTTGATTTTTATTGAGTTCAGGAAGCGGTATTGGGTTATTGCCATTACCTAAGCTCATCTCAAAATATTCCAATACAACGCCTTGCCGCATATCAATAAATTGTACTTTGACAGGTGTTTTCGCAGCCCCTTTCAAAAGGGCACTGTCACGAAATAGCCCACCACTTCCACATCCTGTCAAAATAGCCTCAGTGTGGCTGATTAAATTACAAGGAGCATGAAATAAAACAGCATTAACCCTTACCCATCCTTGTAATAGCTGCCCATCATTGTCTCCCGTTATCAATGTATTGGATATCAATGGCACGGCTTTTGCCCAATTACCTATAGCGCCAATCAGAGCAAGTAGACATAGCAATACAATTTTTGAATTCATTATTTCCTTCCTTTTTATTGTTTGCTGCCAAGATGGCTATCACAGCTCCTCTCTCACGGTGCAAATCGCATCAATACAACGAAATGCCAGAGTTGGCTTGCCACCGTAATCGTTAATGTAAGTAAGATAAGGAGTTGATAATGAAGGTGATATAATGTCGTGCGTTGATTTAGGTGGAACCATAACAACATCAAAGCGACTTTGTTCAGATTGAGATTTGCTGTTACCTAAGCCAATAACAGTTAAATGAAAAGGCGTATGATTATTCAGTTGATAACCTTTTGCCGTTCTCGCCAGTGTGATCTTATGTGCCCATTGCGTCTGCGACTCTGACAAAATATTCTTAGGGCGATAAAACAACTTAACGCGAGACTGTAAAGCAATTTGTAATGTATTTCCCTCTGTCGATTTAGGAGGTACTTCCCGTAAATTAAAATAAAATACCGATTCTCTATCTTGCGGTAATTGTTCCAGCAGCGGTGTCACACTTAATCGCACTAAATTATCGCTATTGGGTTCAATTCGCTGCAAAGGTGGTGTCGCTAAAATCGCCCCTTTGGTTAATTTATTTCCTTGTAAATCTTCTATCCAGCTTTGTGCCAAATAAGCTTCTTCAGGATTATCATTCGTGATCCTGATATTGATCGCACGTTCATTTCCGGGAAAAACGATCCGAGTTCTATCTAATGTGACGGCACTATGCGCATATAGCGTGGTTAGCAACAGAAATAAACAACAACCGACAAACAGCCCATGACGTAAATATAAATTCAACATACCTAACCTCATAAACCTAATTTAATTATTTTTTACCTAGATGATGAATGAAACTACAACTTCCCCCGTAGGCATGGCAGTAACAACATGTCCGACGACACAACAAACGTCTCTGGCAATTTGATCCTGCATTGCTTTTGGTTATCCCAATAAACAAATAACGACTCTTGTGCCGAAACGCCCACTAACCAAGTCACTCCATCTTCCCCGACAATACCTAATTCACGATTATCAGCATTGCGTACACTGGCACCAAAAGGCGGTTTCTTGCCGTTCTCTAATAACAAAATGGCAAAGAGTTTTTCTCCCTTCATCACCGTTAAATGGCGATAACCAATCGCTCCTTTAGTGAGCGTAATATCGGTTGTCGACGTTAACGTCTCTAAATTATCGGGTAATTTGCTGGTATTAATGGATGCAGTAGACTTACGATAGCTATTCACATTTGGGATCACCGCTAACCCAAAAGCGTTGGTTTTGATCACGCCATTATCTAAAGGCACGCCGCTGATCCCCGACGTATCTATCATTAATCGCGTGTCACCATTTGCTGAACGATGTAATGCAACACCTTTAGCGGTCGCGGTTATTCCACTGTTTATGGAGGCTCCCACACTACGATATTCATGCGGTACATAGCTGGCATTTGCTGAGATATTCGCTTGCGATAAGTCTCGAGAATAGAAACCACTAAGGCTGGTTTGGTTATCCATGTTTTGGCCATGGTGATAACCCATATTTAAGCTGTAATTATCGGTCGTGTTGTAGCCGCTATAACCCACGTTGTGATTGAATTGATTATGACCGGATGAGCGAGAGTAAAGCTCTGAAAACGTTAAGCTATGCCCTGTATAAAGAGGAACCGTTAGGTATAGATTAATTGCATCATCTTCAAAACCATTATCCCGCTCTGTTCGCGTAGCAGACAGCGATAAACTCGCCCCATGTTGAGATAAGGCTGGCAAGTTGAGATGGGTACTTGCATACATCCCATATTGTGTTTGAGGATCGTTTTGCCAATAAGTACTGTATTGATAATTTAAGGAAATATTAAAGTTTTCAAAGTACTTATTCAGGTAAATTTGATAATTCGTTTTCGGCGCATAGGGGGTAATACCTGTACGCGCCTCATCAGAAAATTGTGTCAACGTCCGGTAGTCTTTATCGGCAAAACGGTAGCCTGCAAATGTAATATCCGTACGCAAATCATCAAAGGATTTAGCATAGTTGACTCGATAAGAGCGCCCTCGTCGCTTCTTATCTTCAAGATCAGCAAAGGACTGAGTGATATCAACGGAAATAGCGCCAATGGAAAAAAGATCACGCCCTAAACCTACCGCTAACGCCTGATAATAACCATTTAACTGAGAGCCTCCGTACAATGACCAAGCATTAGAGACGCCATAGGAAAACTCGCCACCAATAACGGGCTTACCTGTAAGATGATGGCTATCATAACGCGTTTTTCCACCGACTAACTTATAAATAAGGCGTCCCGGTCGCGTTAAATAAGGCAGTGACGCTGTGCTAACCGTAAATGTCTTCTCTTCGCCATTTTCTTCTCTCACGGTGACATCCAATATACCGCGTATCCCACTCTCTAATGTTTGAATACGAAAAGGCCCTGGTGGAACAAGCGTTTCAGAGATAACCCTATCTTGGCTACGGACGATCACCGTCGCATTGGTATTGGCTACGCCGATAATTTCAGGCGCATAACCAACCAGCTTGGGAGGGAGCATTCTATCGTCACTTTCTAATGACACCCCGCTATATTGCCAAGCGTCAAAAATATCAGAATAAAAATAATTCTCGCCTAACGTCAAAATAGCGGCTGACTCTGTTAATGAAGTGAATGCATATAACCGGCTGAAATCAAACTGATGTGTTTCTTGTGGCGAGTATCCTCCACGCTGTTTTTGGTAGCTTCCATTATAATCCCCGCGAAAGCGCCAAGCGCCGGTATTTATCCCCATCGTTCCATTGGTTGATAAATAAACTCGTTTAGTGCCGCCTTTTTCTTTTGTTGCTGACGCGTTCGCATTGAAATCAATAAATCCCCCGTTTACACCTTCCTCCCATAATGCTGGCGGTATCCAGTAGGGATCTCTGTACTCCATCCACATTTGAGGGATAGTTATTTTTAATGATAATGTTGATAGCTCAACTTGAGTTTGTGCCCCGGATAACAATGATAAATCTAGGCATCGCCCTTCGTTTAACGTGGTTAATTTGCGCTTTGCAGAATGCGTCAATCCTATTAATTGCAGCATATCTGTTGGTATACAAACAAATGGAGAGCGTTGCTCGGCAGAAGGGCTTTTCTCATATACGGAAATATCACGTGGGGCGCCTAAGCGCAGCCCATTAACCCACACAGTTAAAACATAATCTCCCGGCGGTACATATCCGGCGACAGAGAATCGGCTTATATCGATATTTTGCAGATCTTCTGCATCCAGCACATCAGTATTGAATTCAGCAGCACTCGCGCCCCATGTCGTCAGGCCAAACGCCAATAAAATAACCCGCCGTAGTTTGCTATGTTTAAACACCATGCTCTGTTCCATCCCTAATACGACAAAGAAACACCTCAAAAATAAGTGATGAGGCCCTTATTTCTGTTTCTTATTGATAGTCGATGAAAAAACGAACCAAACCTTGATAGCTACCTGCTTGAATCGGTTGCCCTGTCAGCTCTAGTTGTAAGAAGTAACGTAAAAAAAGAGTCTCCCCAGATTTGTCTTGTCGTAACACGTGGTTAGACAAAAAATAGCGCTGCTCAGGAACCAATCTTTTTCGTTGTTCATCCAATACGGAAATGCCTAAGCCGTGTGAAGGCCCCTGTAATACAAAGGCATTTATATTTTGAGTTGTATGTCCGGAAAAACGTATTGACCATGTTTTACTGTCGATTGTCGAGTGCATGCTGCCGCAACCATGTAGCTCAATGATAAAGGGTTGGCTATAGCGCTCACGACCGCTGGCTGTGGATAATAGCGGTAAGGTCAACGGGGAAAAATTGATTGTTTGGTAACGATCAGTCATAGCTATTGAACAGGGAGTGGCAATCACTGTTCCTACTATTCGGGTCATTCCATTGAAAGAATGGCGCTGTGTATCAATCGCAGCATACACGGTAGCGTGACCAAGTACCCACAGCATCATGAATTGTATAATGTGGCGACTAAAATGTTTGTAAGCACTCACAGCACCCTCCGCATGCCTTGATGGTTCCGCCAGCAAAAGGCTGGCGGACGGCTATCCTGTTTACTGGTAAGTAATTCGGAAGTTGGAGGTTGCATTGAACTGCCCTTCAACAACATCTTTTGTTGTATCTACGGCTTTCGCAAATGCTTTGAATTTTAATGTATTATCTCCTTTTTTGTTCGCTATCCGCGATAAAACATCCTTCGCTTTACCGAACTCAAAACCCTCAATACCAACACCGACATTATTCGTGTTGCCCACCGATGTTGAGAGTAATGTGCTTGCAGCGTCAGCATAGCTTTTACCTGTAAACACCAATTCCATGGTTTTCACTGCCATTGGCTTTCCTTCTGCATCTTTATCGAAGTCCGTAAAATCACATCCCGTGAATTCAATATTAAAATCCACCTCGGCAACCCTACCATTCTCAAGTGCACGACGAGAAAGCTGTCCGAAATCAATGGTTTGTTTTAATGATGATTGGGCGATATTACAGGGGGTACTGACGACTGTACCGATAAAATCCACTGTACCTAAGTTATCCGCAGTCGTGTTGAAAGAGGCAACAGATGTAGCAACAACAACCACTTGCGTGAATTTTACTAGTTTCATGTGTTTTTCCTTTCAATATAAAATAAGACTTAAATTGCTATAAATTCATCATAAGGCATTGATATGATGGAATTTACTAATTGATTCTTAATAGGTAACAATAAAAAAATCATCCCTGATCAAACCGCTTTCGTCTCCTTGCATACGCAATGGCGCTTCGCGTATAAATTACCGTCGTTAAATTCTGCTACTGGAGGCTATCTGTAGAGTTTTAATTCCGCTATTTCAGCCGAATAATTTGCCATCACTTTGAAAAAAAAGTCTGACCAATCCATATCTAATCCTTTTAATAAAACATCTAATGTTTCAATGCTGATACTTGTTTCTCCTCGTTCGTAACGGGAAATTTGTTGTTGGCTAATATGCAACATTTTTCCAAGTTGAAGACCAGTTAAAGATTTACCTCTTCTCGCTGCTCTTAAAAAATCACCAATATCTTGTCTTAATAAAATTCTATTTTTGCTCATATTAAAAAACCAATCGTCAGATATTTAAGTTTCATAATAAAGTCACTATTTTTAAATAGCCTTCTCTTATTACTAATAATTAAATTAGCAAATGGATTCACTGATAATAAATAAAAATATAATTTTATTAAAATATAGATTTATCAATTAAATGTGTAAATACGTTTATATCGATCAAACACCCAATTATCAATAGCTAAATCCTATCAAAAATAAGCAAATCGATCGTTTATCACGATGGGATAATAATATAAAATCATTATTATCAAATAGTTAAAAAATACACTTCAATATTGAATAATGTTTTTTGCAATTAATTTTCTTGCTATTTCAATAAAAATAGCGAAAATAAACAGATAAAAATACACTTATCTAAAGTAATTATTTAAATCAAAACTATAGGATATAAAACAGTATATTAAAGCTAAGAAAAGTAATAATCCCACTCAAGAAAACTAAATAAAAAACACTTACAACATAAGAAATTGAAATTACACCATTATAGAGTAAAGCCAGGATAGAAAAACATTAAATAAAAATAGAATAATTAAAATAAAACTATCGTTAATTTAAAATACACCATTATTATTAAGATATATTTTTATATAGAAACTAATTATTTAATTATATTTTAACCATGGCATTATCCATTTTATATCAAATAATTTTTAATAAAGAACCATAGTATGACTATGCTCTATTTAAACTTTTATTTTACTACTGAAAACCAAAACCAATCATAATCTGACTGAAATTAACTGTTGCGCTTTTCTATTTTAAGCATATAACATGAATTTCAATTTAAGCACGCCCCATTTATCGAAGAAATTCCATAATGTTATTCCACCATGTTCACTTCACTCCGTATGACCATTCATGGGCTTCCTTCTTTAATACAACAAAAAAACCCGCTTTATCTGGCGGGCGATGAGTGCAACTTATTCCTACCACTCAGAGATGGTACAAGCTGCAACGTTTAGCATATCTAGCCGATACCAACTAACCGCTTAAATAGAGTCTATGAAACGACGAGTGCTATATGTCAAAAAAAGAAAATGGAGCCGAGAAAGCGGCACTAAAAGAAGCGCCAATAAAATCAAAACCAAACTGTAAGGCATTAACGCTTAAGCAAGCTGTATCCCACACTGTCCACCCTTCTTCATCTTTATTCATCTCATTTTGCAACGTCAACAGAAGTTGTAAGTTAATGGGGAGTACGCCGAGTTTTTTATCTGCGCCTTTATTGGAAATGTCATCAACTAACACCGCGGCCCAACCATATGGGCTATTTTGCTCACCATAGTTCTTATGACCAACCCACTGACCAAAAATATCTACTCGAAACCCTTTTTGCTCATTATCCGCGGAGTGTTTTACTGCCATTTGCCATAATTGGTTAATCCGCTCAGCACTGATACTTTCTATTGGTAGCATTTTTAAACGATATTTCGGCTCAGAAGGCTGACCTAACTTGTCAACGACCTTCCAATGCACGGGGGTATAATCATTAAGCTGATTGGTACCTTGGCTGTGCTCTATTTTTATTGGAAACCAACCATATTCACTTTTCCGATTGCCATATTCATGACGACAGATCCAGTTTCCCTGTTCATCCTTGCGGAAGCCTTTTCCTTCATTATCACGGGAAATAAATAACGCTTTTTTCCATAGCTCATCTAATTCTTGATCTGAAAATTGCTTATTTTCCATGCCTTATTCCCTCCTATTGGACATTAAAAAAAACGGCTAGAATCGAAACTCTAGCCGCTATTTTAATTAGTGTTTTTTGCTTTTATGATGATTGAGCGTTTCTTCTTTAAGATCTAATTCATCACGTAAGCGATGATATACGCGCTCACTGATATTCTTACCTTTACGCATGAGATACAAGGCATCGCGTTTCGCTTGTAAAGCTGAGCGAGACATTTCTCGTTCCATATCAATCATTTTGTGTAGGTCATAGACATCAGACTCAGTTTCATCAGTATTATCTAAGCGTCTGCCATAGATTTCCAATAATTGAGAGCCTACTTCGGTGCGCATTGCAATTTCATCAACATCTTCTGAAGGATGGTTCATCAATTCACGTAAATGTGCCATTGCAGCCTCATTGAGAGCCATACGAGCACGGATCTCATCATTATCATACGGTAAATCCTGTACCAACCCTTTCGTCAAAATAGGCAATGCAACGCTAGCGATTAACAATGAACACAAAATCACCCCCATTGCCAAGAAGATAGCCACATCACGATTTGGGAATAGGCTATTATCCGGCATCAGCAGTGGTAATGTTAGGATACCCGCCAAAGTAATCGCACCACGAACCCCCGCTGTTGCCATTACCGCCATCATGCGAATGTGTAAAACATCCGCTTCTTTACCACGACGACGGTTGTTAAATACGGTTAAGGTCATTGAGATCCAAACCCAAGCAAAGCGTAAAATCGCTAATGCGACGGTGATAACAATCACATACACAAATAGCATCCAAGGGTGGCTTGCTCCCGCCGCTTCAGCGACTTGCGGCATGTTATTCCACATACCTGGTAATTGTTCCCCTAATAAGATAAAGATCATCCCATTAAGTGCCGTTTGCACCGTATCCCATACCGCTTTACTTTGCATACGAGTTGCCGCCTGCATGCGCCCTGCAATTTTTTCATAGTGCATAGCGATACCCGCAACCACTGCGGCTAGGATCCCAGAGACATGAAGATGTTCAGCCAATAAGTAAGCACTAAATGGCATCAATAAGCTGATCATGATTTGGATTGCCGGCTCTTCACCGGTACGTTTCACCAAAAATTGGTTTAACCAGCCAATAACCCAAGCCACTAATAAACCAATTAAGATCCCGCCAAACGCGACAAGGGCAAATTCTCCTGTTGCGGATGTTAAAGAGAAGGTACCTGTTAATGCTGCCGCTACAGCGAATTTAAAACACACCAAGCCTGTCGCATCATTGAGCAGAGATTCACCTTCAAGAATATGTGCCATACGTGAAGGGAGTGGTGAATTGACTGTCATTGCAGAAACAGACACGGGGTCGGTTGGTGACAAAATTGCCGCCAGCGCAAAAGCAACGGCTAATGAAATTGCAGGGATCAACCAATGAATAAAGAAGCCCATCCCAACCACTGTCACCACCACAAGACCTATCGCCAATGACATAATTGGCTTAATCTCTTGGAATAACGCTTCCTTAGGAATACGCCAGCCATCCAAGAACAGTAATGGAGGAATAAACAAAAACAAGAAGAGATGCGGTTCAAATTCAACCACAAAACCAAAAGCTGACAACGCTGCACCTAGCGCTATCTGAATAATAGGTAAAGGAATAATATCCTTAAGTAGCCGAGAGACAAATACGCTCACAATAACGGCCAATAAAAAAACTAACACAAGGGTCACAACTGACATGGATTTGCTCCAGTATTAAGCTAAGCAGAAGTTATCAGTAGTGAAGTAAATAGATAAATTGAATCAATGTAAAGTATCTATTTACTAGAAAATAAAAAAACAGAATTTTCAGAAAACTATCAGTACAATCATTCTGTTACAGAATATTACAAACTTTATCGAGCCGAGCTTAATAAAATCCTATTATGATGATAATTAAATAGTTATAACGATTATTCGTGATAAATTATCAATAACTCGTTGGTTTTATCTGTTTTGCTATTTTTCTTATACCATCTTGTGTTCACATACATCTGTCGTAATCGCCTAAGGCTATATTTAAGTCATATAAAAGGGTACTGACGTGATGAACGCCAATACCCTTTACTCTGCTATCGTTGATCTATTTCTTTTTCACTAATAAAGGCAATAACAGTACTGCCGATAAAAGCGTCGCAATTATCATTGTTATAAAGAAGCCATTCCAACCCGCTGTTTCAATGACTTTCGCAAGTGGATAACCTGATAAGGCGGCACCTAAATAACCAAACAAACCAACAAACCCTGTTGCGGCACCTGCTGAATCTTTATGAGAAGCTTCGGCAGCAGCCATACCAATTAACATTTGTGGACCAAAGATAAAAAAGCCTACAAAAAAGAAGCAGACAGATATCAACATGTATCCCATTTCAGGGAATAGCCATAAAAAGGCAGCGACTACGCCAATTCCGACCATAAAGATAATATTCATTGGTGTCCGGTTTCCTTTAAAAAAGAAGTCGGACCCCCAACCTGCCACTAATGTACCTATAAACCCACCCACTTCTAAGAATGATAATGCTGAGTTAGCTTTAATTAAATCATAGCCATACTCTTCAACTAGATATAAATTAGTCCAATCATTCAATCCGATACGTACTATATAAACAAGGATGTAAGATACGGCTAATAGCCAAACATATTTATTGGTAAAGATATATTGAACTAATATCGGCCAAAGTTTTAATTTACGGCTAGACGCTTCTTGTTGTAATTCAAGCTCATCATTACGCCAATGTCCTACTGTCGGTAATCCCATCGTAGAAGGCTTATCCCTTAAACGTAAACAGACGAATAGCCCAACAATAATCGCGATAATACCGGGTATATACATACCATAACGCCAGCCATAATGAACCGCTAATCCTCCTGCTAAAAGTGGGATTATCGCTCCACCAACATTATGAGATGTATTACAAATCGACCACCATAGACCTCGTTCATTGCGTGAATACCATGAAGTTAATGATTTAGAACATGGTGGCCATCCCCAGCCTTGGAAAAAAGCATTTAACACCCAGAAGAAGGTAAATAACCACAAACTTGAGCTCATCCCAAAAAAAATGTTGATAAACCCTGTTATGATTAATCCAACTCCCATAAAAAAACGGGGATTAGAGGCATCGCTCATTATGCCAGAAGCAAAACGAGAAAAGCCATAAACTAAATAAAAAGCAGTCGTTAATATACCAACATCAGCAATACTAATCCCCAAGTCTTTAATCATTTCAGGCATCACATAATTAAAGCTTTTACGGGTAAAATAATAGGTTGCATATCCGGCATATAGGGCGATCATAATATGAATACGCCAATAACGATACAGCCTATCTATTTCCTGTTTATCAGTGATGGGGGGTTGGTCGGGTAACGTTTTTATCCATCGGAACATAACATTCTCCTCAATAACCATTATTTTTATTGTTAGCTATAAAAACTGGTGTAATACATCTAATGCTTGTTGATGAAGTTCTGTTGTTCCTGCCGCAACCACTGTTTTTCCTGAATGCATAGTCAACGGCTTTCCTTCCCAATCGGTAATTTTCCCACCAGCTCCCTCAATAACAGGAACTAATGCACAATAATCCACTTCCCGCATACCACCACTATCAATACTTAAATCAATACGCCCTGTTGCAAGGCATGCATAGGAGTAGCAAGCCGCGCCATAGACCCGCCACTTTGTTTTTGGAATAATCTGTTCATAACCTGCACGATGTTCAGGTAAAACAGGCTCTGTATTACTGGAAGACATGAGAGCTAACTCTAACTGAGTGCAATTACGCGTTTGAATTGGGCGACCATTTAAAGTGGAAGGATGACCTTTAACCCCTACCCAACGCTCAGATACGGCAGGGTGCTCGATAATACCAATAACAGGTACTCCGTGGTGACAAAGTGAAATTAATGTTCCATAGATCGGAATACCTGCAATAAATTGGCGTGTACCATCAATCGGGTCGATAACCCACGTAAATTCTGACTCACCAAGCTGGAAGCCATATTCTTCACCTAAAATATTATGTTCGGGATGAAACGTTTGAATAATTTGTCTTATTTCCCGTTCAACATACTGATCAATTTCAGTTACTGGGCTTTCATCATCCTTAGTATCGAAATAAATATGTTCATAAAGTTTATTTTTTCTATGTTCAGTGAGAATATAACGTGCCCTGTCAGCCGCAACATGTGCTGCTTGTAAAAAAATACGATAATCCATAGTGACCTCTCTTTATGTTTATAATTTCTATAACCATCGTCTTTAATGATTAGATAACTAGCTGTTTTTTTATTTATTTTTATATTTATCAACGAATGCCTATCGAGCGAAAAACTTACCCTTACTGCTATTCATGTTGCACAACACAATAACCTAACCAATGGCTACGTGAATTTTTTGTTGCATTTATGTTTCAATTTATAGACTGAGGGATTTTAAGAAGATGGTCTTGATGAGTTTCAATAGAAATGGTGCGTAATTCGGCATAACAGCCGAAATTTCGTTTATAAAAAGAGAGGTAAGCAAATGACAGGAGATAAACGAGTCTTTAGGTAACTCACTTAATCAAATATTTTTACTGTTTCGTCTTTCACCCACACGATGCAAAAGAGTGACAAACTCAATATTATTTAGTGCTATTTTTCAGTGACTCTTTTCCTGACCCGCAAAGCGGGTTGACTGGTCAAGTCGATAACATTTCACTTCACCAGTCATCACGCCACTTGTTATGGGCGTTCTAAAATTCGAGCCCCCGGCCCTTTACGCCCTAAAATATCATCAGGGTTACGCAGTGGACATTCACTCAGAGATAAACAGCCACAACCAATACAATGGTCTAACTCATTACGTAAGCGAGTCAGTTGCCGGATCCGCCTATCCAACGAGGTTTTCCACTCCGTCGACATCTCTTTCCACTGCTCTGAAGTCAGTTTACTGTTAGCCGGAAACTTACCTAACGCATCTTGGATCTCTTTTAAAGGTATCCCTGTGCTCTGTGCCACTTTGATAATCGCAATATAACGTAATACCACCGACGGAAAACGTCGTTGGTTGCCTTGTGTTCTCGTACTTTGGATCAATCCTTTTGACTCGTAAAAATGCACGGTAGAAACGGGAACGCCAGAGCGTTTAGCAACCTCTCCGACAGTCAATGCCCTTGTGAAATCAATCTTATGCTCACCGTCTCCACGCCTTTTTGTCGTTTTCGTGTTTTTCTCAGCCATTTTTGACTACCTGCTCTTGACCTCAACTTAACTTAAGGTTTTATAGTTCTAGCCACTGAATTTGTCAATTCAGATTATTCCATTCTATTTTCTGCATGAGGTGGTGACAGCGCTTATTTTGTGACATGCAGGCTAACTTGATTTTAAAGGGGATAGGCTATGCCATCGGTAATTGCCAAAATTTTAGAAAGTAACACATTATGGATTATCGCTCGCTTGCTGATATTAATTCTGTTTATTTCATCTGGCTTAGCAAAGGTTTTTGACTATGAAAATAGCCTAGCAGAAATGCGCGCAGCAGGTTTACATCCAGACTGGTTCTTCAACATCGCCTCTGCATTTGTGCTGCTAGTAGGCTCGCTATTAGTACTCTTTAACCGCCTACTTTGGCTTGGAACTGGCGCTCTCGCCGTATTTTTATTCCTGACCATCGTGATTGTTCATACTTTTTGGAGCTATACCGGTGAAGAAGCCAAACTCGCGATGTTTTGGGCTATTGAGCACACCTCTGTCATTGGGGGATTAATGGCTGTCGCCATCGCAGGTCATTTCCGTGATCTTTATTTCGCTGTTAAGGCACAGAAATAGTAGGTATTTATAATGAATAAAAAAACAATTGTCACGCTGTGCTCACTGCTGATTGTTGCTGGTGGTGGCGCAGCGATTTACACCTCCTACGCCCAAGACGGAAAAGACGAACAGGCGGCTTACCAATATCCACCGGTGAAAGTCGCATTAGCACCAGTGACTCAAGACAATGCACCACGCACTTTTTATGGTGTCGGTGAATTAGAGGCTGGCAGCCAAGTCTTTGTTGCGGCGGAAACCAGTGGCCGCATTACCAAAATCAATTTTGAATCGGGTCAACAAGTGAAAAAAGGCCAGCTTCTGGTTCAACTCAACGATGCAGTTGAACAAGCTGACTTAGCTCGCTATCAGGCTCAGTTGCGCAATGCGGCACGTTTGTACGACAGAACCCGTACCTTGGCTGCTAAACATCTCGTTGCAGAAGCACAGGTCGATAGCACTCGTGCGGAACGTGATATCGCGCAAGGTTTGATCCGGCAAACACAAGCGTTGATTGCACAAAAAGCGATCCGTGCTCCATTTGACGGCACTATCGGTATTCGTCAGGTTCACGAGGGTCAATACCTCAGCCCCGGCGAAGCCATTGCAAGCCTCGTCGATACCAAAACATTAAAACTTAATTTTTCCCTTGATGAGCAAGCTGCGCCAGAGTTACATGTTGGCCAAATTGTTGATATTCATGTCGATGCTTATCCAGGTAAAACCTTCCCTGCACGTATCAGTGCCATCGACCCATTAGTGGGTAAATCGCGTACCATCCAATTACAAGCCACGCTTGAAAATAGTGACGGTGAGTTAAAGGCGGGTATGTATGCCAATGTGAATGTCGTACGCCAAGCAAACAGTGAGGTACTAACAATACCTGAAACGGCAGTGACTTATACGGCCTATGGTGACACAGTTTTCATCGCTGAAGGCAGCGGCGAAAAAATGACGGCAAAACAAGTCTCTGTGAAAACAGGCCAACGCTGGGATGGCAAAATCGAAATTGAGCAAGGGCTAAAATTGGGTGACAAAGTGATCACCTCAGGGCAATTACGTCTTAACAATGGCTCCGCCATCACCCCTGTCGCACAAGATACATTAGCAGAATCACCGGTTAAGACCGCTCAGGATTCATAAGGAAGGCGCAATGAAATTTACTGATGTTTTTGTGCGCCGACCCGTTTTGGCGCTGGTTGTGAGTTCATTGATTGTATTGATAGGGTTGTTTGCATTAAGTAAATTGCCTATTCGCCAGTATCCACAATTGGAAAGTTCTACCATTACTATCACTACACAATACCCCGGCGCATCCGCTAAGTTGATGCAGGGCTTTGTGACTCAGCCTATTGCGCAAGCTGTCTCTTCTGTCGAAGGGGTCGATTACTTATCCTCTTCCTCTGTACAGGGCAGTAGCTTAGTGACCGTACGAATGGAGCTTAACCGTGATTCAACGCAAGCACTTGCACAAGTCATGGCGAAAGTTAATCAGGTTCGCTACAAGCTTCCAAAAGAAGCTTATGACCCAGTTATAGAGCTGTCTTCCGGTGAATCTACCGCTGTTGCATATATCGGTTTTTCCAGTACAACCCTTTCTATTCCGGCACTGACGGACTATTTATCTCGGGTTGTTGAGCCGATGTACTCCTCCATCGAAGGTGTAGCAAAAGTACAAGTGTTTGGTGGTCAACAGTTAGCCATGCGTTTATGGTTAGATGCCGATAAACTTGCGGGTCGAGGATTATCTGCCGCAGATGTTGCGCAAGCGGTTCGCCAAAATAACTACCAAGCGGCGCCCGGTAAAGTGAAAGGCGAGTATGTGATTTCTAACGTCTATGTGAATACAGATCTGACTAACGTCTCTGAATTCCAAGACTTAGTCATACGCAACGATGGTAATGGGTTAGTGCGTTTACGTGATGTTGGTACTATAGAGCTAGGTGCCGCAGCCACTGAAACCAGTGGTTTGATGAATGGAGAGCCTGCAATTTATTTAGGCCTATTTGCAACCCCAACCGGGAACCCGTTGGTGATTGTCGATGGTATGAATAAATTGATGCCTGATATCATTAAAACGTTACCACCGAACGTTAAAGTAGAGATGGCATTTGAAACTTCTCGCTTTATCAAAGCCTCAATCGATCAAGTATTCCATACGTTGGTTGAAGCATTATTGATTGTTATTGCTGTTATTTATTTATGCTTAGGCTCTATTCGCAGCGTTATTATTCCTATATTGGCGATCCCATTGTCAATGTTAGGGGCCGCCGCACTAATGATGGCGTTTGGCTTTAGTATCAACTTATTAACGTTACTTGCCATGGTGCTTGCCATCGGATTGGTGGTGGATGATGCCATTGTTGTCGTGGAAAACGTCCATCGTCATATTGAGGAAGGTAAATCGCCAGTTCTCGCTGCACTGATAGGCGCTCGTGAAGTGGCAGGGCCTGTGATTGCCATGACCATCACATTAGCAGCGGTGTATGCACCGATTGGCTTGATGTCTGGTCTAACAGGGGCGTTGTTTAAAGAGTTTGCCTTGACGCTCGCAGGCTCCGTGATTGTTTCAGGTATTGTGGCCTTAACTTTATCACCTGTGATGAGTTCGTTTATGTTGAACTCAAAACAGAATGAAGGCCGCATGGCACATATGGCGGAAAAGTTCTTCGCTTTCCTCGCTCATTACTATACCAAAGGGCTGAATTTCTCACTGAGGCATCGTTGGATCACCGGCATTATCGCGGTATTTGTCTTCATCAGCTTACCTCTCCTGTACCAATCAGCCCCCCGTGAACTCGCGCCGGTTGAGGACCAGTCTGCCGTATTGACGGCAATTAAGTCACCACAACATGCTAACTTAGAGTATGTAGAGCGCTTTTCTCATAAACTGCATGATGTGATGATGGAATTGCCTGAGACGGAAAGTACTTGGATCATCAATGGCACAGACGGTATTTCATCAAGCTTTGGGGGAACTAACCTCACCTCATGGGAGAAACGAGATCGCCCTGCTTCTGCCATTCAATCAGACTTACAAGCTAAAGTAGGTGACGTTGAAGGTAACAGTATCTTTGTCTTCCAGTTACCGGCTCTACCTGGCTCTACAGGCGGTTTGCCAGTACAAATGGTGCTGCGTAGCCCACAAGGTTACCCCGTTTTGTATAAAACCATGGAAGAGATCAAGCAACAAGCTCGCGAAAGTGGATTGTTTATGGTCGTAGACAGTGATCTTGACTACAACAACCCTGTGGTTGAAGTCAAAATTAACCGCTCCAAAGCCAATAGTCTTGGTATCAGCATGCAAGATATCGGTGAATCACTCACATTATTGGTTGGTGAAAACTATATTAACCGCTTTGGTATGGACGGACGTTCATATGATGTGATCCCTCAAAGTGTACGCAGCCAACGATTAACACCCGATGCGCTTGCTCGTCACTATGTCAAAGCACAAGATGGCACAATGATCCCGCTATCAACAGTTGTTGAGATCAATACGCAAATTGAACCGAACAAGTTAACTCAGTTCAATCAGCAAAATGCGGCGATTTTCCAAGCTATCCCTGCACCGGGCGTCACATTAGGACAAGCCGTTTCTTACTTAGAGAGTATTGCTAGTGCACTACCCGCAGGTTTCAGCCATGACTGGCAATCTGATTCGCGCCAATATAAGCAAGAAGGCAATACCCTCGCCTTTGCGTTTATGGCGGCGCTCATCATCATTTATCTGGTTCTTGCTGCACAGTATGAAAGCTTAGTCGACCCACTGATTATTTTAATCACCGTACCGTTGTCAATTTGTGGGGCATTAATTCCTCTCGCCTTGGGATATGCCACCCTCAATATTTATACCCAGATTGGCTTGGTGACGCTCATTGGCCTCATCAGTAAACACGGTATTTTGATGGTGGAGTTTGCTAACGAATTACAAGCTCATGAGGGCCTCGACAAGCGCCAAGCTATTTTGAAAGCCGCTCAAATTCGTTTACGCCCCATTTTGATGACAACTGCCGCGATGGTGATTGGCCTAGTTCCCCTGTTATTTGCGACAGGTGCGGGCGCAAACAGCCGTTTCGGTCTGGGCTTAGTGATTGTCACAGGTATGTTAGTTGGAACCCTATTCACACTGTTCGTTTTACCAACCATTTACTCATTGCTTGCACGTAATCACAGTGCAACCGCATTAACACCAAGGCGTTATGAGCTTGCCGAAGCGAACCGCCTGCTAAAAGAAGATGAGGAGAAAGCGTCATGAACCACAGCATAACGAATCGTCATTCGAAAAATAGTCGAGGTATCAGTGGCAACGAAATGAGTACGATGAACAATAGCTTTGCTATGCTAATGATTTATCATGGGCTAACAAGTAGCGAAGCTAAATCCTCGCATGAAAAAGAGGTACCAACCTTCTATAAGGCCACGAGATAGCCTAAATACATAATCAGCCGCATAGTCACTATGCGGCTTTTTTGTTGAGCATGCGATTATTTTCGGCCCTCATAGAGGACTAAAACTAAATTCCCCTCTCGAATAATAATCGGTTTCCCCGGTAACGAATTTAATATCCTATCTTGCGTGCCTTCAACAACGACCGCAACATCCTGATAATTATGTTGCTCTAACAAGGTAGGTAACTGATCTAACCGATAGAAGCGGTTTGCTGCATCTGGGTATTTCAACCCATAACTCAATTCACCACTTTGATGGAGCATCGTAATATCACTACGCTTTAAAACCCATGCGAGTGCCGTACCTAACCCCACATTATTCGTCAATAAATAGGTTTTATTCGATAGCTGAGGGCGATATTTTTCGATGAGCTTTTGTGGCGTATTATTGCTGGCGATATGATTTGGGATCACATACCCCACACTGAGGCTCAATACCAAAGTACATGCCGCTGCCCACGCCCAAAAACGTCTGCGATATGAAATGATGCCGATCACGCCCCAAAATAAAAATGCGCTTGCTGCAAGTAACCGCTTATTATCTTCATCTGCCGCATAAATATCGAGTTGCCCAAAGTAAGGTAAAAAGAAGATTGCCGCTGCCGTAAATAAGCCAATACAAATATTGATAATGGCATTCAAACGGATAGCGCCAGTCTGTTGTTGTTGCTGTATCTTATCAATATACGCGGCCATTAAGATCGCAACGGGGGCAATACAAGGCAAAATATAGGTCAGTAGCTTCCCTTTCGTAATACTAAAAAAGATGAAAGGAACTAAGAACCACAGCAAGAAATAGAGATGTAGCCCTTTTTGGCGAACACTGTTTATCAGTGAAGCAAAAAAATAGCCCAGCCAAGGTAATACTGCTGCAAGCATTATTGGAATATAAAACCAGAAAGGTGAACGGTTTTGGGCGTTCTCTGACATAAAGCGCTGCACATGTTCCACCCAAAAGAAATAACGCCAATAATCTGGCTCGCGACTAGCAATCATGATGGCCCAAGGCAAGCAGACAATAAACATGCTGCACAAAGCCACAAAGGCAAAGCAGAAAACTTCCTTAAACTGTTTATAGTAAATTGACGTTAAAAAAATCACTAAGCCTGGGATGACTAAAACCAAAAAGCCTTTTGTCATCAGCCCTAATCCACCTGCGATACCTAATAAGATAAAGGCGGTTAGCTTTTGTGAAAAAACCTGTGTTGTTAGCCCCCACTGATAAAAGAAAATCGCCATTGTGATAAACGCGGTCAATATCGGGTCAAGGATATTGTATGTTCCCATCGCGAGTATCATGAGCATTGAGAGGTAAATCAGTGTGGCATTAAATGCAAGATCGGCTTTTTGCCATGCCCTTTTTGCACTGAGATAAACAAACAATGCACTGATTAAGGTACTAAAAACAACACCAAGCCTAACGGAAACGTTGTTCTCACCAAACAGCATTTGAAAAAATGCGTTTACCCAATACCCAAAAATGGGCTTTTCAAAATAACGAATATTGAGAAGTTCAGGTACGCTCCAGTTATAACTTAGAATCAATTCTCGACTTATTTCAGCATAACGTAACTCATCAGGTTGCCAAAGAAGCCGCCCCGGAAGAGGAATAAAATAAGTGAGTAATACAAACCCAAATAGCAGGCACCACTTAAGGTAGGCAACCTTATTATTTGCCATAATCATGTTTCTCAACCATTCTTTCGATAAATGTTTAATAATAATTAGATATAAACCTGAATATTATTGTTCACCTTAAAGTGACATAACATCGGGCTATTATTTAGCTTTAATCAGGTTAATCACACTATTATCATCAGTGTGAGTAAACCTCATATAAACAAATAAAAAATTAATTTGCCGTTCTTAAACAATCAATAAATGAATATAAAATAAAGTGTTAACGCACATTTCAAGCTTTTCGGTAATGTAAGACTGGAGTGGTTTAAAATAGTTCAACGTTAAAACATTATTCCATAAAATATTTAAGACATAATCATTCGTTTAATTACTCTCTTAATTCGATAACATCAATTAACGATGACAAATACCCATCAATGGAGTAATAGACTTAAATAAAATAAAGCGATACAAAAAAGCGATTATCGATAAATATTGTATTATCAATAATCGCACATATTAAGTAGCTTGATTCAGTAGATGGCTTTATTGCGCAGCATGCAGCGCTTGTTCAAGATCCGCCAAAATATCATCAATATGTTCAATACCAATAGAAAGGCGGATCATGTCACGTGAAACCCCCGCTTTCGCTAATTCAGCATCGTTAAGCTGGCGGTGAGTTGTTGAAGCTGGATGGCACGCCAATGATTTAGCATCACCAATATTGACCAGCCTGACGATTAATTTTAAAGCATCAATAAAACGCGCCCCAGCGTCCTGCCCACCTTTAATACCGAACGACATAATACTGGCAGGCTTGCCATTCATATATTTTTGCGCCAACACATGCTCAGGGTGGCTAGGCAGCCCCGCGTATTTCACCCAAGCCACTTGAGGGTGTTTTTCCAAAAACTGTGCGACTTTCAATGCATTCTCTGTATGGCGCTCCATACGCAAAGCCAACGTTTCTAGCCCTTGTAAAATCAAAAAGGCATTAAATGGAGAAAGCGCGGCCCCCGTTCCGCGTAATGGTGCTACGCGGCAGCGAGCAATAAAAGCTGCCGCACCAAAATGCTCAGTATAGCTAACTCCATGGTATGCAATATCTGGCTCAATCAATAACGAAAAACGATCTGCATGCTCAGTCCAAGGGAACTTACCTGAGTCTACGACCATTCCGCCAATAGAAGTGCCATGACCGCCAATATATTTAGTCAAGGAATGCACGACAATATCAGCACCATGTTCAAATGGACGGCATAAATAAGGTGTTGCCACCGTGTTATCCACAATTAGAGGCACACCATGGCGATGAGCCACTTCCGCTAATGCCGCAATATCGACAATAAACCCAGCAGGGTTAGTGATAGATTCGCAAAATACGGCTTTGGTTTTATCATCAATCAGAGCTTCCAAAGCGGCTAAATCATCATGTTCTGCAAAACGCGTTTCGATACCAAAACGAGGTAGTGCATGCGCCATTAAGTTATAAGTACCACCGTACAATTTGGCAACCGAAACAATATTATCGCCCGCTTGTGCGATAGTTTGGATAGCATACGTAATTGCCGCCATCCCAGATGCTACAGCCAGCCCAGCAATCCCGCCTTCTAAGGCGGCAACGCGTTGCTCTAAAACATCATTGGTAGGGTTCATAATACGGGTATAAATATTTCCCGCGACTTTCAAGTCAAACAGATCTGCGCCATGTTGTGTATCATCAAAAGCGTAAGACGTTGTTTGATAGATAGGAACAGCAACCGCTTTGGTGGTTGGATCGGGTGAGTAGCCGGCATGAATCGATAATGTTTCTAATTTCATTTGTTATCCTTATTATGCCGCAGTAAACAATATGACCTGATATAGCATATCTGTATTTACTACGTATCTGTTATATCAATAGATATTATCTAATTGTATTAAGCAGACAACCCATCTCAATGTGAAATTATTTCACATAGCTGAATATCCTATTGATTAACAAGGGCGAAGGAGTAACGCCGTGTCATTCGTGATTTATTAAGTGCTTAATCATAACTTTAAAATATAAAAAGCCTCTTTTAATTTGTTAAAACAGCCGCGACCTAGCAATCACAAAGATTAAAAAAGAAATCAAAAAGGCCCCTAATGGAGAACGCGAAAAGCTTAGCGTTTACTAGATGGAAGTGTGAATATCCTATTATTTTTCACCGAAATGCAGAAGGCACACATTCGACAGAATATCTGAAAGAAAAGTGAACGCTTTGGCAATTTAAATATCGCTATAGCGCATTTTGATGTAGAGGGAACGCTGTCGATATGGTGAGTAAGAATACGAGACGCATCTTTGCGTAGTGAACGCTCCTCTATCTGAAGGCCCGTTTACGGGCCTAAATATCAGAGCGTTATGTACCTATTAGGGTGAGCCCCCTCATACAGGAGGGGAGTTGTTAGAGTAATTGTTGCAATAGACCATAAAGGACGGAAGTGATAGCCGCTAAACCACAAATAATGGTGAAGATCTGCGCAACAATTGATGTGCTGAATTTTTTCATCGCCGGCACAATACGCATCGCAACGACTGGCAGAATAAACAAAATAGCAGCTATCATTGGCGCACCCAGCGTCTCAATCATATAGATAATATTTGGGTTTTTGATAGCGACAATCCATGTTGTGAGAACAATAAACAGCATGGATACCGTTTGAATTTTTCTCACTGAGAAAGAAGTACGAGATTTAATTAACCCAACTAAGCCTTCATGTGCCCCTAAGAAGTGTCCAAAGTAACTTGATACGATAGCGGTAAAAGAAACAATCGGCCCGAGGTAAGAGATAATCGACGATGAGTCAATATTCGCCATATGAGATAACACACTAATGTTTTTGTCATTTGCGGTTTTAAGCTCAGCAGGACTTAATGACAAGACCACCGAAAAAACAAAAAACATCACAAATCCAGTGAGCATCAATGCTGCGCCGCCTGTGATCATATCCGTTTTAATGACCGCATTATCACCGAATTGCTGACGCTGATCTTTTGTAAACTGGCTGATAATCGGGCTATGGTTGAATGAGAACACGATAAGCGGGATCGCCATCCAGATAACGACTGGCATTGCGGCCCAATCGGGACTCACTTCTAGCATAGAGGTATTCCATCTAGGGATAAAGTAGATGGACAAAGCTAACAAAATGAAAACTAAAGGATAAACCATCACGGAAGTCAGGCGTAACATCAAGTCACGCCCAAACAACACACCCGCCGTCATCGCACCAATTAATATCCCAGACAGTAGCCAACGTGGCATCTGCTCCATGTGTAACTGGTGAACTAAAAAGGAGTCAACCGTGTTAGTGATACCCACACCGTAAATCAGAACGATTGGGTAAATAGCGAAAAAGTAGGCAAACGTGATAATGTTCGCCCCCGTTTTACCAAAATGCTCTTCTACCGTATCCGTAATATCTGAATTGGGATTTTTCGCGGATAAAACAAAACGAGCCAATCCTTTATGTGCTAACCAAATCATTGGCGTCGCAATCAATGCAAGTATTACCAGCGGCCAAAAACCGCCACTTCCTGCTTTAATCGGTAGAAATAACACACCCGCACCAACCGCGGTGCCGAATAAAGATAAGACCCATGTAAAATCTTTATAAGTCCATTTGTTAACTGGTTTGTCTGTCGTCTTCATAGCATTATCATTAATTGTTCATATAAAAAAGATGTGCGGATTTTGCATCAATTACTATTGAGTACCTAGCTTATTTTCCGGCTTTTGTTTGTCTTTTTGGTGCAGATCTCAAAAAAGGCGCTTAATAGGGAAAAATGGGGGAGAATAAAAAATAAAAAACCTTATTTTATTTAAAGAAACACACTAAAAATTAACAAATTTTCGATTACTAGCGTGATTAACTATCCGCCTTCAAATAAAAAAGCGGCTGAAAAAAGATCGCTTCAGCCGCTTTTCCAATCACAACACTAAAAAGTGATCAGCGATATACTGGAACCAAAATTTCCGTTGCAATAATCACCACCAAAAGGCCCACTAATACAGGAACGGAGGTTCTTTTGACCACTTCAAATGGTGATATTTTTGCCATACCGGATACCGCGACGACAACGCCAGAAACGGGTGATAATGTTCGTCCTAGGTTAGAAGCCTGCAACATAGGGATCACTAAATAGGCTGGATTCACTCCCATCTGTTTTGCTAAATGAGGAATAAGTTCAACAAAGGCATAGAAAGGCGCGTTCCCTGAGCCTGTTGTCATCGCCGCTAACATGGTGATAATGACCAGTACAATCATCATCACTATTGCACCAGAGCCGAAGGATTGCGCTAAACCAATTAGCCCCTTGATAAAGCCAACACTACTTAAGCCTTGTGCAAAGACCCCAGCGGCCACCAACAGCATCACCACACTGGCAAATGCATCAGCCATACCTTTATAACAGGCATCTAACCCCGAATAGACCTGTTTGGCATTGAAACTACGTAAAAATTCAATAACTGCCGCCAAAATAATACAAGCAACAATAATTGTGATGATGTGTAATTCAGGCGCCCACTTACCATCAAAGATCAGCACACCAATAATCGGGGTGAACGGTAAGATGGCATAAAAAGTCGGAGCATGAGTTTTAATTTCACTCACATCCAACATTTCTGTGTTGACCTGCTCTTTTTTATCGAGGAAACGCTGCCAGAAGAAGTGAGCGATAGACATGGCTACGATCGCAATAATTGAAATAGGTAACGTCGTTTTAAAAGCAAAATCAATGAGCGGCATTTCGGCAGCTTCTGCCGCTAAAATCACATCGCCAGAAGTTGGCGCTAAAATAATGGCCGCTGGTGAAGCACAGATAGCGGCTGCGGCGCCACGACTAATCCCCACATTTACCATGACAGGGAACAAGGTCGCCATTAATAATACCCCTAGCCCCGTCGCCGAAGAAACGGCCAATGACATTAAACAAGCGACAATATAAGCGGCAACCATCAACATATAAGGTGAGTTGATCATCTTTAATGGTTTTGACGCAATTTTGACAACAACATCATTTGCGCCAATGTGGGTCATATAAGAGGCAAACCCACACAACACCATGATCATCATCCCTAAGTTGCCACCACGATCCATCAATAAGTATTTTATATACTCAATAATGTCGGTCGCACGCCATCCCGTAGGTTTTACTGCTTCTGGTAAAATACTTTTCCCCATAAGCACGGTAATGATCAGGAGTAAAATACCGCCTGTCATCAACACACCCGTTGCTGAATAGCCTTTGATAATATAGCGCCCAACGCCTATCGCGACGATGACGCCAATTAACAACTCAATCATATACTTCCCCTGCCTGTTTCATTTTTTATTTGATGGTACTTTGCCCAAGATATGAACGGGATTTACTGACGCGGATCATGTCAATATCAGATAATTATGACAAATAAACACATTAGCAATACATTAAATGGTAAATAATTTTATAAGGATGGGAAAAGAAAGACTAGCCCACTGCCGAGCGGAGAAACCATTATCTCGACACGCCACGTGCAGCGCCGTTTGTACCTCATCAAACAGCACAGAATTTGCTTCACCGTAGACAGCTATTTCCTGATCGCGATGGATAAACTGGAGGGAAAAATTTGCGTTTAAAGGGGACGTACTGGTGTTGATATTGGCAGGGATCAGTCTGTTTCTCACGTATTGGAGCATGAGCGAGTATCAGAACCTGACCGAGTGAAAACGGTCAGCCAAAAGATATCAGACGCAGAGCCACAATATCGAATTGACCAACTGCACCATGGACGACAAGCGTAAGAGCGCGTTATCAGCACGTTATCTCAGTGTGTCGGGGAATTCGCGGCACAGGACAGTCAGTTAGCCATGCAATACAGGGAAATCAGTCAACAGTTAGAAAACGCTAGTTAAGGGTGTCTTAATTAATGGGGAGTGGACAGGTATTACCACAATGAAACAGGATCTCCATTAGAGGCCTATTTTGAGCAAGGGGATTTTGCTTTTGATGTGGGTAAAAATGATCTAGGCACAACCATTTGGCATTTAGTACGTCAAGGAAAACGAATTGATTAGGCACAAAGAAGAAAATGCGCTGCACCATTGATAACCGTAAAGTAATTCAAAAAGGAGATACCACATCAACGGGCGGTACTGTATTAGAAGGAAGCGATGTTGCTAGTCGGAAAGATATCGATATCGCTACAGAGGGTATGAAAGTCTTTTGTCCGGCGTGTAAAAAAACAGGCACTATCAAGGCCGTAATAATGCCTCCTAGAGTAAAAACTATTCACGTCGTATTGCAAATAGCACTTATCTGGAATTGGAGAAAACCGATTAGCCGCACCAACCTAGTTGCTTTGAGGGGGCGTGTACGCGCAGGAATGTGATTAAAAAATTAAATGATGGGTTATCGAAACTGTTCAAAAATCATATCACCTGAAAAACCTCGATACTGTAAATAACGGACTTGCTTGCTTTTTTCTTTAAAGTCGCGAGGAATTTCATCGCCGAATTTTTTACAACGCACATCCGTCGCAAGCTCAAACCAATCCACATCAAGCTGCTCAAACTGCTGTTCAATTAAAGTCGCAGTAAAACCTTTTTGGCGTAATTCCTGCTTGATCCGTAATGGTCCATAACCTTTACGAATATAACTACGTAACTGTAGCTCTATGACGCGAGTATCATTCAGGAAATGCTGTTCACCTAAACGTTCAATTACCCGCTCAATCAACGGCTCGTCAATAATACCGTCATTTTTTTCATACATACGCCGTTTCATGCGTGCTGATAATTCCGCCGTTCCGTAATCACGGCGAGACAGCATAAATAACGCATATTGATATAATTCAGTTTCATTCATATACGACACTCTGTAATAAAAATGGGTACTCAAAGTACCCATTCTATACGCCAAATTATCCGAGTGCAGCTAAGCAGAGATTTAATGCACTT
This sequence comes from Providencia sp. PROV122, assembly GCF_028482365.1. Lineage (NCBI taxonomy): Bacteria > Pseudomonadati > Pseudomonadota > Gammaproteobacteria > Enterobacterales > Morganellaceae > Providencia > Providencia sp. PROV122. The sequence goes on from NZ_JAMPQI010000017.1 coordinate 121,150, forward strand.
GAGACCCAGACAGTAATTTATAAATGGTATCCGGAGTATAATTACCGTCTTGGTAATAGATGGTCCAGTCGGTGATATCATCACGAGTCAAAGGATATACTTCCCCTTCCTGCATCGTCTTCACATAGAAAGGATGATTGATCAAGCGCCCCTCAAACTGATCACCGTTCCATGAAACGGGTTCAAACCACATATGCTCATGGCCATCGTAGTCATCTTCCTCGTCACGATAACCGATGCCACATTTCACCAAGAAACGCCATTCGCTCTCTTCTTCGGTGTCTGATTTTCCAAGTAGCTTAGAAAAGAAGCCTTTTTTCTGTACTACAGGTTTCGGACCATAGTTATCCAGCATATGGGTAAAGTATTCCCAACGCAATTTAGCCTTACGAGACATATCCGCCGTTTCTTCGTCGGTACGCATAAACATCATGGCGTTTTGATCTTCAAAACCTTTAAAAAAGCTTTCTAAAACTGGTTCTTCTTGTGTCACTCTAAAGAGCATCACAGACGGATGTTGATGAGACTCATCACGATCCTGCCAATCCCCCATAAAACGGTTGGAATCAGCATCGCCAAATTCATAATTCATCTCTTCGAGTGGTTTCAAATTATCAATTGGCGTTGATTGCCCAACATGTTTTAAGCCTTCTTCAAACGGTAGCGCCACTAAATACTCATAACCACTTTCTGTTTGTCCGATAAAAATTGGTTCATTAAACTCAATTTTGCCATGTGTAATGCTGTTATTAACAAAGCTCCAAAATAGCTCTGGAATACCGTAATAAGAAGCAATCGGATGTGGAATAATGATTTCCGCTTCGGATAAGCCACAACGTGCAAGGCCATGCGTGTGGAACCAATACATGGTTGGGCCACGCTCCTCGTTCTCTTGCTCTTCACTTTCGTCATGATCATAAATAGCGTGAACAACATATAAAGAATCGATACTTGGCATTAAGTCATCGATAAGTTGGAAATTTAACCATTCACGAGTAAAGACTTTCCCTGCCGCCGATAAATCAAGCCCCAACAATAAATCAGGGACTAATATTTGAATAAGTTTTAGTTGCTGTAGATAGCTAACCAATGGCTGGTCTCGAAATAGACACTCAACAATCACCGCTTGCGGTGCAGCGCTTGCCTCTGCATACAATTCCGGGCTGATTGGATCGGTTGAAAAATAGGGATTAATGACGTACTCAGGATCACTATCCACTAATGAGACATAAAAACGCAGTTCTTCTTCTCCGCGTTTACATGAAAAGAAAAAATCACTTTCACTTTCAGGTAAATAATCAATTTCACCTTCAGTAAAATAGTCTTGCTCTTCTAAACGTAGCTCTAAGAGAGATAACGTTAATTCAGAGGCAGGGATTGCCACCATCATAGATGCTTCTTTTTCACCTTTACCGGCGGCAATATCGAGGTATTGTTGTTTATTATTCATTATATAAGCCTATAATTTATTTACTCGGCAAAGGATAGCAGCTTAGTCTATCGTTTTATATTGTGAATAATCTTAACGAATTCATATTAAAATGATTATCTGTATATTTAGAAATAGTCATTATTCGACAACAACTTATTCTACTTTTCAATCCGAAGTCACTCAGGCACAATAACCTTAATTCAACTATCCTCTTGGATACTCTCTTTTATGACATTTAAATATGGGCTTTAGATATGGCAGAACTCACCAAAGAGCAAAAACAGTACGTTGATCAGCTCGCGATGGAGCGTGTTTTTGATATGAACAATGATGATGTTTTGATCAATGCATTAGAGCAAAAAGTACACCAAATGGAAGATCATTTAAAAGCCTACTTCCATGAGCGTGTGCATTTTCATCAAAACAAACAGAAATAATCAGACGATCGTCAATAAAAGAAGCTCCCCGCTTCTTTTATTGTTTGTGAACACTTCCTTCTCAATCTAATAGACTATAAAAAGTAATTGACCAAGCTCAAGTTTTCTTCAAACACAGCATTTAACGCCATCTATTAATTCCCCTATTATGCTAAACTTACCACTCGTCTTTTATAGACTTGTTTTCCCTTGTTTATTTCAATGTTGAGCCTATTTATGACACGCATTCAACTTAGCAAAGCGTTGCTACTCTCTTGTTGTTTTTCTATTCCTGTCAGCTTTGCTGATAGTGATCGCCCACTTTTTTCAATCACCATGAGTGAGTCTGGCGTTCCACAAAATAACAGCGAAGGTGGTATTACGCGCTCATCCTCAAGCGAATCTCGTGTATTACCAATTTGGGGCGATGAAGCACGCGCCCGCGGTTACGATATCCCAGAGCCTTTTGGTGTGAGCTACGGCTATATGAACCTGCGTCAAGATGTTGTCGTGGATAAAATCGGTTTTATTTCTAATTCAAATATGGACTTAGAGAAATTACTCCATATCGAAACTGGGCATACACGTAGTAAAAATGAGTCACATGTCTTAAAGCTTGATGCTTGGGTGTTCCCTTTTATGAATGTGTATGGGCTCTATGGAAAAACAAAAGGAACATCAAAAACAAATCTAAATAACGTAGAAGCCCGAATGAAATTACCTTGGGGCACAGATTGGATTATCCCTATCGGGAAGAATTTACCTTTCGAATTAGAGTATGAAGGGAAAACATACGGCGGTGGTGTCACTTTTGCTGGCGGGTACAACCAATTCTTTACAACCTTAGATGCTAACTATACTAGAACAAATCTAGATATTTTAGACGGCGATATCTCAGCCTTAGTTATTACCCCACGTGTGGGTTATGAGTTTATTTTTGATCCTCTGATTAGCGGTCAAGGAAATACAAAAATTCAAGTTTGGACTGGTGCTATGTACCAAGATATTACCCAACGTTTTAAAGGGGATATCAGTAAGCTTGATCTACCTCCTGATTTAAGCAAATGGATGATATTTGCACCCGGTGACACAAAATTCGATGTTAAACAACATCTTGCCCATAAATGGAATAACATTGTCGGCGCACGCGTTGAACTGACTCGCAATTTTAATGTTCTGACCGAAGTTGGCTTTAATAACCGCAATAGTTTTTATATCTCAGGTGAGTTTCGTTTTTAATGCTGCAGCAACAACACTCTTCTTTATTAAGGCTGACACTGCTCAGCCTTTTTATTGCCCTCCCCACGCAAGCAGAACTGCTACCTGATCGGCAAAAAATTGATGGCTGGTTAAATGATCTTGGTGGTACAAACCATTTCGATGAGAGTAAAACCATTGATTGGGGGTTATTGCCCGGCCCTTTCTACACCCCCGAAATGGGGATTGGTATAGGTACTGCATTAGTGGGGTTATACCGCATTGATAAAAATGATAAAGAGACTCAACCGTCTTCAATAGGTTTAAGTGGCTTTGCCTCTTCTACAGGCGCATTTGGCGTTAACTTTACCAACTATAACTTTATTGACCATGACCAATGGCGGTTATTTGTTTCTGGTACGTTAAACAATATTCCAACCTACTATTGGGGGAAAGGTTACGCCGCCGGTAAGAATGACCATAATAAAGAAAAATATCACTCTCAAGAATTTGAAATTACGCCTCGTGCACTCTATCGTCTCACCGACGCTACTTATATTGGGCTCGGCTGGAACTTTTCTTCTATTAATGCTAACGACCCTGATGATGGTGCTAAACGTTATTTTCAACAATCAATTGGCGGGCAGTCTGTTATTAATTCAGGCATGAGTGCCTACTTTAGTTATGATACACGCGACTTTTTGCCAAATGCGCATCACGGGCAGGCTTTCGAAGCGGTCTACACTTATTTTTCGCCGAGTTTTGGCAGCGATACACGTTTTCAAAGTACCCAATTACAATACGCCTATTACCACGAGCTCACTGAAAACACAGTCATAGCACTCGATAACTATGCACGATTTACCACGGGTGAAGTACCATGGGATCAGCTGTCATTATTAGGTAACGCCAATCGTATGCGAGGCTACTATGAAGGTCGCTATCGCGATAATAATATTTTTACGACACAATTAGAGTTACGGCATAAACTCGATTGGCGTCATGGTATCGTCGGCTGGGTAGGTACAGGCACGATGAGCGATAAAACGGCTGAATTAGGTGAAGGTCATTGGTTGCCTACCACGGGTGTCGGTTATCGTTTTGAATTCAAACCACGTATGAATGTACGGCTCGATTTTGGGGTTGGTCGCAATAGCACTGGTTTTTATTTTCAAGTAGGGGAAGCTTTTTAATGTTACAGCGATTAATCATGCTTATATTCACTTTATTATTAGCAGCATGCCAAAGCACTCCCCCCTACAAGCTACCCAGCGTCCTTCCTGAGCTGAGTAGTGATACTCACGAATCAGCGACTCAGACATGGCCAGTATTATCCCCTCTAGCACCGCCTCAAGGCCTAAGAGCCTGTTGCGCTTTTGGCTATGATCTGCACGCACAACTTTGGGGTATCCCAGTTCCTTTCTATACGATTGATAATATCGTCGAAGCCGATAAGTTAGGTGAACATCATTATAACGATAGCTTTTTCGGGGCCACCGCCGCTTTAATGGGCGTGAGTAAGGAAAAGGTTGGCCTGTTATATAGCGAGAAAGGCGGGTTTATCGATATTTCCCATGTCAGGGACACGGCTGACTATACCCTCTTTTTGTTTAGTCAAATTTACCCAAAACTGGGGGAAGGCTGGACGCTCAAATTAAGTGATGAACTGGCTAGCCGACAAATCGTCTTCCACTCATTTGCGCCCCCGACTTCCGCTCAGGAGCGTTATACACTTAGCGCTTATTTAGCAGCAAAATTGGCATTCCAGCTAGCAGCTTGGCATGAAATTGCCCAATGGTATGGTTACCAATCTGTTCCCGGCTTTTCCGAGGGGATCTCAGCTTTTTCACCAGAAGACCTCTATTCCAACCTACTTGGCGCCCGTTTAGCCATGACATTAATTTTACAGGGGAGAGCGCAATCATTGCCGATGTTTTCTCAATCTCTGGAAAACACCCTGCCTATCGCATTGGAGCAGCTAGGTGCGAATAGTAAATCACAAACTCGGAAGATGTTCGACCGTGTCGATGGCTTATGGTGGAATAGCTACCAACGAGTTCCTGAAAAATTCCTTGTGTTAACCCGTGACTACGATACCTCAGATAATCGTTATCCTTTAATACCTTTGCAAATGATACCCACTGAGCACTTACGTTTAAGTTTGCCTAACGAGTATCGAGGCTATGTTTTACACCAGCTTGCGCAACTTAGGTTATTACCGACAAAAAAGATGGCCCAATTGCCTATTCCGCAAACCTATTGGACCGTCGCTGATTTTCCAGCTTTATCCACCAAAGCGCAAAAACAGGATCAACAGCAGCAGCGATTGTCGTTTTAAAACAACCTAAACGAAAATAGGTGGAGATTGCTCACTTAGGCTAAATTTCCACCGATTTTTCACCCCCTCCTCCGCATTTTATAGCTCATTTTTTCACCCGAAAACTGCTCATATTAATATCATCACCCTTTGATAAAAACGCAAATTACCAATTTTGTATAAAAAACAGGCTATCGATCGCTTAATAAATAAGCAAAATAACCTTATAATAACGAGGTGAACTGTATGTTATTTACCCATATTTGAGTTAGGTTAACTTGTTTTTTGTATCAATACATCATTAATATTTATTAGTTTTAAGTGTAATATTAACATAAGAAATACAAAAACATTATTAAACAAGGATAAGTTAAACAAAAAATAAATCACAATGTGAAAATGCAGTAATTTAGCTAAAGTCAGCCGGATAAAAGTAGCTACCCAAAAATTATTCTGTTACTATTCGCTCGATTTTTGTTCAGAGAAATTAGGAGAAGCAAATGCCCTCTCGAACGATGAGGACAAACGCCGTCTTCGCTTTCTTACTGTTATTTTTATTTTCGGGGTTGAGTTTTGGCTCAACAAGTACCAGTACCACACTCAAGAAAGAGTATTCTCACAAGGCCGTGCAGAGCTCAAATCAGGCTCATACACCTCTGCCTGATTTGCGAAAATACCCATCCGGTACACCACGTAAGAAAGCGTTTTTAAAAACGATTGTCCCTGTGATTGAAAAAGTCAATCAAGAAATCATGGCTGAGCGTAAATGGTTACTTTCTGTACGCAAAAACAAAAAGTGGAGCGCACAAGAACTTCGCCGTCTAGCTCAAATATGTAATAGCTATGGTATGACCTGTACCAGCCCAAATAGAGTCAATTGGGATAAGCTGTTAAGCCGTGTTGATATCATGCCAACCCATTTGGTTGCGACCCAAGCAGCCACTGAGTCAGGTTGGGGAACGTCACAGCTAGCACAGCAAAACGGTAATTTATTTGGTATGAGATGCGGCAGAGGTTGCCAAGTCAATCAGGGGAAAATTAAAGGCTATTCCGCCTATAACTCTGTTGAAGAGACCGTGTCTGCCTATATGAAGAATATGAATACTCACAATGCTTACGAGTCACTACGATCGTCTAGAGCAAAACAACGTTTATCAAAAGATGAGCTAGATACAACCAAGCTTATCAATGATATGAAAGGGTATTCACAACTAGGTTCCTCTTATAACCGTTATTTGCAAGAGATGTACGTGAGCAATGAAGAACTGATTACACAAGCTCAAAAAACGGCATCGACTCGAATTTAATTTGTATCACCAGGTACAAGTACTCATCTAAAATCCACTTTTTTATAAAGTGGATTTTTTCTTATTGCAACCAGGCCGATTATTAATATGATGTGAATACACATTTATACTTCAAATAATTCGAGATGCCGTTAAGCGATACAGAAACACACACTAAGTAGATCCCCTATTTTGTGGCACGTGTGAATAAATGTAGTCGGTAGCGCCGCTAACTTGATGTATGACGAGTATGCAACAATAATTAACAATCTGAGTCTTATATGAATTTTTTCTCATTCGAGTTTCTTGGCTCTTTTTTGGTATTTTTCCTTATTTACTGGAGCTGCCAGCCTAGTGCGAAGCTTCAAAATGGGCTACTAATAACCGCAAGTTATTTTTTTGTTTATTCCTTTAATCCCGATTTTGCTTATATCTTATTCGGCTATACCCTATTTATTTATTTTCTTACTAATTGGGTTTCAAATTGGCTTTCCAATAAATGGGTATTTACATTACTCGCGATAGGAATAATCAGTTGCTTTACTGCATTTAAATACTACTCATTTTTTCAAGAAACACTCCAGCAAACCTTCGATAAATTGGGGCTTAATGTAGGTTTACCTATTATTGAATTATTAGCGCCGCTTGGACTCTCTTTTTATGCTTTCCATTCCGTCAGCTATACACTTTCAGTTTGCCGCAAAGAGATCCCCAAAGCCGATTTCTTCGATGTCGTGCTATACCTTAGCTTTTTTCCGAGTATTGTCGCTGGTCCAATTAACCGAGCAAAGAATTTTATTCCACAAATTCAAGCAGAAAGCCGCGAAATACTGGATGCGCGAAAAGCAATCCTACTTATTTCATTAGCGCTGGTTAAACTGTTTCTATTTAGTGCCTATTTATCGGAAAACTTTGTGAACCCTGTCTTTGATGCGCCAGCAGGCTTCAGTGCAGGGGAAATACTCGTCGCAACCTATGCCTATGCATGGAATATTTATTTTAACTTCTCAGGTTATACCAACTTAGTAACTGGTATTGCCTTACTCTTAGGTTTTCGAGTTCCTGTTAACTTTAATGCGCCTTATATGGCCGCCAACTTAAAGGAATTTTGGGCGCGTTGGCACATTAGCCTCTCGACATTTATCCGTGACTATATCTATATCCCACTAGGAGGCAACCGAAAAGGCTTTAGTCGGATGAATACGAATGTCTTTTTGGCAATGGTGATTTCTGGATTATGGCACGGTGCGGCAATGACCTTTGTTATTTGGGGAGCCATTCATGGCCTAGGGATTGTCTTACTCAACCTTAAGAATCTATGGATGGAAAAATTAGGTTGGGCCAATAATCGATTTAATCACACCGCGACCACACTTATATCGCGCATTGTGACATTCCATTTTGTCTGCTTTGCTTGGATATTCTTCCGCAGCCAAACCTTTGATGACGCACTCATGATGATCTCACAGTTTGGGGCGCCTGGATTTATTGCATCGATAGGCTCCAGCCTCGGCCTATTAATCGCATTTTGGGCATTATTGCTGTTGTACCCTTATTTTGTACAGTCATATCACTATATTGCGAAAAAGTACCAAAATATAGCTTGGTACTATTACCCTATTCCACTCGCGCTTATTTTGACTGTTATGTTTATGCTTTCACCTTCAGGAATGCCGGGATTTATTTATGCTAACTTCTGAGTTTAAAAGAAATCTAATAAAAACCGGACAAGTCTTTTTTATTGTTTTGGTCGTAGGGCTATTATTAATTTGGCTCAATCAAGGTTCATTAGAGCGTTTTTGGCAGCAAAAATATCACCGCGATCCCCCTTGGGCGTCTCTGTCTGGAAACCCTGTTTGGGATTATGGTGCTTATTTAAATGAGGGTTCACTCGCTGCGGGTAGTACTTTCCTCTATCATGTGTCAGGGCAGCATGCTCAAGATACTAAAGACGCAGAAGCACTTGCCATCGCAAATGAAAATAGCAAACGCACCTTTCCTGAAGGCTATCAAGTTGGGCTACATTTTATTAATGGCTATCTCTATCCGGCAGAATCTCTCTCTGTCACCTTCCCTGAATTACTCAAACGCCAACAAGCGCGGGCGACATTAAAGGGCAACAAACTCGGTCCAGTAAAAGTCGCTCATACCGGGCCTATTGAGCCTAAAACGGTGGCGAAATTAGAGAAAGGTGATCAGGTTCTGTTTGCGGGTGATTCGATGATGCAAGGTGTCGCACCACATGTGAAGAATATGCTATTGAAACACTATAATATCGATAGCATTAACCTGAGTAAGCAAAGCACGGGGCTTGCTTATCCACGCTTTTTTAATTGGCCGCAAACCATTTCTAAAGCGTTGAATGATAACCCTAAAATTAAAGTGCTGGTGGTTTTCCTTGGCCCTAATGACCCATGGGATATGCCACCAGATACGGGCTATAAATATGTGAAGTTTAAAAGCGAAATATGGGAGCAGGTGTATCGTTCTCGCATTAATGATATATTAACGACTGCGCGCCAACATAATGTCGATGTTATCTGGGTTGGCCCTCCCAATATGCGCAAATCTACTCTATCAGAAGGTATGAGGTTCCTAAGGAGTCTCTATCAATCCGAAGTCGAAAACAGTGGTGAAATTTATTT
>NZ_JAMPQI010000018.1:0-122694 GCF_028482365.1 Providencia sp. PROV122
TTCTTATTTTAAAAATAATTTCGATAGATTGCACATCTTGAGGGCTACAAAATGCAAGAAAGCTATAAAGTTCTTGTCGTCGATGATGATATGCGTTTGCGTGCCTTGCTTGAACGCTACCTCACAGAGCAAGGATTTCAGGTACGTAGTGCCGCGAATGCTGAACAAATGGATAGGATCCTAACGAGGGAGTCGATTCATCTAATCGTTTTAGATTTGATGTTGCCAGGTGAAGATGGTCTGTCAATTTGTCGTCGTTTACGCAGCCAAAACAATCCAATACCGATTATTATGGTAACGGCTAAAGGTGAAGAGGTTGACCGTATTGTTGGTTTAGAGATTGGCGCCGACGATTACATTCCTAAACCCTTTAACCCGCGTGAATTACTTGCACGTATTCGTGCTGTATTACGTCGCCAAGCAAACGAATTGCCAGGCGCACCATCTCAGGATGATGCGATTATTACCTTCGGTAAGTTTAAACTGAACCTAGGCACCCGTGAAATGTTCCAAGGCGAAGAAAATATGCCTTTGACGAGCGGTGAGTTTGCTGTACTTAAAGTATTGGTTTCGCACCCAAGGGAACCATTATCTCGTGATAAACTGATGAGCTTAGCGAGAGGCCGTGAATACAGTGCGATGGAACGTTCAATTGACGTTCAAATTTCACGTTTACGTCGTATGGTTGAAGAAGATCCAGCTCACCCTCGCTACATTCAGACAGTCTGGGGCTTGGGCTATGTATTTGTGCCGGACGGTAGTAAAGCATGAAGCGACTGAGGTTCTCTCGCCGTAGTACATTTTCGCGTTCGTTATTTTTGTTTGTTGCATTACTGTTTGCCAGCCTTGTCACCAGCTATATGGTGGTGCTGAATTTTGTTGTTATGCCAAGTTTGCAGCAATTCAACAAAGTGTTGGCTTATGAAGTGCGAACATTAATGACGGAGCGGATGGTGCTGCAAGATGGAACCACAGTACGGGTCTCTCCCGCATTACGTAAAAAAATCTACAATGAGTTGGGGATCACCTTTTATGCTCAATCAGCCGCGATGGAAGAAGGCTTAAACTGGGCGAAAGAATACGATTTTCTCAGCGAAAACATGTCGGAATATATTGGTGGCGAAGCCCAAGTGCGTCTTGAGCTTGGCCGCGAATATCCTATTCTTTGGTTAACCTCCTATCTTGCGCCTGATATCTGGGTGCGTGTGCCATTAACTGAAATTGGGCAAAACCAATTTTCGTTAGTATTCCGTTATACTTTAGCCATTTTCCTGTCTATTTTTGCAGGGGTCTGGCTCTATATTCGTTACCAAAACAAGCCATTACTTGAACTTGAATACCATGCAGGGCAAGTGGGGAAAGGGGTCATATTACCCGCCATGCAAGAAAAAGGGGCAACTGAGGTAAGAGCCGCGATCCGCTCCTTTAATCATATGGCTGCGGGCATAAAGACGCTTGAAAATGATCGGACAATTTTAATGGCGGGGGTCAGTCATGACTTACGTACCCCACTGACACGGATCCGATTGGCGACGGAAATGATGAGCCCTGAAGATGGCTACCTAGCAGAATCCATCAATAAGGATATTGAAGAGTGTGATGCGATTATTGGTCAGTTTATGGACTACCTGAAAACGGGTCAGGAAATGAATATGGAGTTTTGTGACCTAAATAGCATCCTCAATGAGGCAGTTACCGCTGAAACGAGCGTGACTGGTGAAATTGAAACGGCACTGGAGCCGGGTAGTCTGATCGTGAATGCGAATCCATTAGCCATTAAACGCGCCATCACCAATATGATTGTTAACGCTTATCGCTATGGTAACGGCTGGATCAAAGTGAGCAGTGGCAAAAATGAGGATTCGGTTTGGTTCCAAGTGGAAGATGATGGTGCAGGTATCAAAGAAGAAGATATTCAACGCCTCTTCCAACCTTTTGTGCAAGGTGAAAAAGCCCGTAGCAATAAGGGAACAGGGCTAGGATTGGCAATTATCCGCCGTATTGTCGATGCCCATGAAGGTAGTATCGAAATCCATAAAAGTGAACGCGGCGGTTTCGCCATTCGTGCACTCCTGCCATTGAAAGAAAAAGAAGAGTAACCATTGTCGGTAGTGGGTCGTATAAAACGACCTACCTTCTATTTTATTTCGGTATTAACGCCTATCTTACGCGCCAGTCATCATATAAAAAATAACTTACTCTATAAGTAATACCATCGTTATATAAAAGATCTGATAGTTATTTTATTTAGATAATAAACATAAATAAAATAACTCAGGTGAATTTATGCATATCAATTTTTCTAAACCTATTTGCTGTTTTCAGAGTAAAGCGGCATTAGCTTTCGCTGGAATAGAGGGAAAGCAAAAGCAGGCTACACTCTCCACGGGAATAATTAATATCAAAAACACAGTCGTAGGGCTGTTTCAAGAACCCAAAAAGGCCTTTAAGCAGGTGAAATGGAGCAAACAACTGGCAACCGTTATACAACTACCTCCAAATCAACCCTTAGCATCGAAAGGGGCATTATCTATTCCTATGCCACCCCCTATGCCAAAGCCTGATATTAAGCCCGCTCAAACAGGAGATGGCGGAAAAACAGGGATGGATCAAGTGATTGCCGAACTTAAAAATAGCCCAGTATTTAAAGCCAATGCGCAGAAATACCAAGCCGCAGCCACGGAGCAACCGACGTCGACAAATACACCGCCACCTCCACCGCCGATGGCAGAATTTGCGGGTCTTCGCAACAATATAGCGGCATTATCGCAGACCACTCATGGTAAAACGGGGATGGATCAAGTGATTGCTGAACTTAAAAATAGCCCAGTATTTAAAGCCAATGCGCAGAAATACCAAGCCGCAGCCACGGAGCAACCGACGTCGACAAATACACCGCCACCTCCACCGCCGATGGCAAAATTTGCAGGTCTTCGCAACACTATAGCGGCATCATCGCAGACCACTCATGATAAAACGGGGATGGATCAAGTAATCGCTCAGCTCAAACAACATCCGGTTTTCAAGTCAAATAAAGAATAATGAATATTTGCTTGTTGTTTGCGTAGCTGGCGTGAGGCTCAATTTTCGCTGATTATCTGCCTGCTTTATCATAAAGCAGGCACCACGCGAGATGACCATTTTGTGATGGTAGTCTGACCGCATACGCAAATTGCTGATTTTAATCCCTTGATGGCAAGCGCATGTTTCTCCCTTGAAACGGTGAATTAAACCGTATTATCAAAATAGAGAAGCAGTAAAAAAGGATTTTACGACTTTTTTATGACAGTTTGTCATGGTGGTCTCAATATAGAGATATTCTGCTCTGTATTTCATTATTTATTGATTTTATGGTCAATTTTGTTTTTTAAGCTGCTGTTTTTTTTCGATAGCTAGACGAAAGTCGTCAATTGTCATAAAACTGTCATAAATCAGACATGTTGTTGTCATCAAATTGTCCTATTTTTCCTACCGTGACATTTCACCAACAATTTACTACTTAATTGTTTCTATACATCCCCGGAGGGATTATGAAAATGATGCGTACAACCTTAGCTAGCGTAATGGCAGCAACCCTTTCAATGACTGCAATGTCTTCTTTTGCTGCCACAAGTTTAACTGGCGCGGGTGCAACATTCCCTGCTCCAGTTTATGCTAAGTGGGCGGACTCTTATCAGAAAGAAACAGGTAATAAAGTGAACTATCAGGGGATTGGCTCTTCTGGTGGTGTTAAACAAATTAATGCAAAAACGGTTGATTTCGGTGCGTCTGATGCGCCATTAACCGATGAAAAATTGAAAGAAGATGGCCTATTCCAGTTCCCAACCGTAATCGGTGGTGTGGTACTGGCGGTTAACGTAAAAGGTATCCAGTCAGGTCAATTGACATTAGACGGTACAACATTAGGTGATATCTACCTTGGTAAAATCACCAAATGGAATGATCCTGCCATCGCTAAATTGAACCCAGGTGTTAACTTACCCGATCAAAACATTGCAGTGGTAAGACGCTCTGATGGCTCAGGTACGACGTTCGTATTTACGAGCTACTTATCAAAAGTCAGCTCAAGCTGGAAAAATGATATTGGTGCAGGCTCTACAGTAAACTGGCCGAAAAACAACGTCGCAGGTAAAGGTAACGATGGCGTTGCAGCTTTCGTCCAGCGTTTACCAGGCTCTATCGGTTATGTGGAGTATGCCTATGCGAAACAGAATAACCTTGCTTATACTAAACTCATTTCCGCAGATGGTAAGGTTGTTTCCCCAACAGGTGAAAGCTTCAGCGCAGCAGCGAAGAAAGTTGACTGGTCTAAGTCATTCGCTCAAGACCTGACTAACCGTAATGGTGAGAACGCATGGCCAATTACCTCAACCACGTTTATCTTAGTTCACAAAGATCAAGCGAATGCAGAAAAAGGAAAAGCTGTGCTCGATTTCTTTAACTGGGCTTATGAGAAAGGTGGTCAGCAAGCAGAAGCATTGGATTATGCTATCCTTCCTCAAGAAGTTGTGACAGCAATTCGTGCAGCATGGAAAACAGAAGTCAAAGATAGCCAAGGCAAACCACTGTTCTAATCAGTGAGCCTCGGGTTGGTAATGGTAGGCGGATGCTTAGGATTAACATCCGCCTTCTGACGTAGTAACTAAATCCTACTAAATAAAGTAGGTGTAGGATGAGACAAAGCGCATGGCCGAAAAAACAACGGCATTTAAAGCACCGAGCAAGTCAGGCGATGTGATATTTGGCGCATTAGTCAAAATTGCCGCGCTAATCACTTTGTTAATGCTTGGTGGCATCATTATTTCCCTTATTTTTGCCTCGTGGCCGAGTATGCAAAAATTTGGGTTTTCGTTTTTATGGACTAAAGAATGGGATGCTCCCGCTGAGGAGTTTGGTGCGCTTGTGCCTATCTATGGCACCATCGTCACATCACTGATAGCCCTGATTATTGCAGTACCCGTGAGCTTTGGTATTGCTCTTTTCTTAACTGAACTTGCACCTAATTGGTTAAAACGCCCATTAGGGATTGCGATTGAGCTTCTCGCTGCCATTCCTAGTATCGTTTATGGTATGTGGGGGCTGTTTGTTTTTGCGCCGCTGTTTGCGGAATATTTTCAAGAGCCTGTCGGCAATGTGATGTCGAGTATCCCAATTGTCGGTGAGCTTTTCTCAGGTCCTGCATTCGGGATTGGTATTTTGGCAGCAGGTATTATCCTCGCCATTATGATCATTCCTTATATTGCCTCTGTCATGCGTGACGTGTTTGAACAAACACCTGTCATGATGAAGGAGTCAGCATATGGTATCGGTTGTACCACATGGGAAGTGATCTGGAATATTGTTCTGCCTTATACACGTAACGGCGTGATAGGTGGGGTAATGTTAGGTTTAGGGCGCGCGCTTGGTGAAACAATGGCGGTGACCTTTGTAATTGGTAATACGTATCAACTGGATAGTTTCTCGTTGTTTATGCCGAGTAACAGTATTACTTCTGCATTGGCGAATGAATTTGCCGAAGCGGAAGGTGGTCTACATACCGCTGCGCTGATGGAACTTGGGTTAATTCTATTTGTTATCACCTTTATTGTTCTGGCGATATCAAAACTCATGGTTATGCGTTTAGCGAAGAACGAGGGCCGTTAATATGTCGACATCCGATAATATTGTCGTTAATCAAAAAGAACGAGCCCGTCGTCAGGCATGGCGACGCCAAGTTAACCGAATCGCTCTGTTTGTTTCGATGCTAACGATGGCATTTGGGCTGTTCTGGTTAATTTGGATTTTGTTCTCAACCGTTACCAAAGGGTTCGATGGCATGTCATTGAACTTGTTCACAGAAATGACTCCTCCACCGAATACGGAAGGGGGCGGCCTTGCTAATGCTATCGTAGGTAGTGGGCTGTTGATCTTGTGGGCAACGGTCGTGGGTACACCGCTTGGGATCTTAGCAGGCATCTATTTGGCAGAGTATGGCCGTAAATCATGGCTAGCTTCTGTAACGCGTTTTATTAATGACATTTTGCTTTCAGCACCATCGATTGTGGTGGGGCTATTCGTCTATACCATTGTGGTGGCGCAAATGCAGCACTTCTCTGGCTGGGCTGGCGTTATCGCATTGGCGTTGTTGCAAATTCCGATTGTTATCCGTACCACTGAAAACATGTTGAAGTTAGTGCCGGATAGCTTACGAGAAGCCGCATATGCGCTAGGTACGCCAAAATGGAAAATGATTTTATCGATTACGCTTAAAGCATCTGTCTCCGGGATCATTACAGGTATTTTGCTGGCTATTGCTCGTATTGCGGGGGAAACCGCACCATTACTGTTCACATCACTGTCGAACCAGTTCTGGAGTACGGATATGAATGAGCCAATTGCTAACTTACCCGTCACTATCTTTAAATTTGCGATGAGCCCGTTCTCCGAATGGCAACAACTGGCATGGGCAGGGGTTCTATTAATCACCCTATGTGTCTTGTTAATTAACATCGTCGCACGTGTTGTGTTTGCTCAGAAAAAACACTAACCCCGGATTGAATAAAGATTTATAGAGAGAAGTTGCCATGATTAATGCAAATGATATTGCAAACAGTAAGATTAAAGTACGTGACCTTAATTTTTATTACGGGAAATTCCACGCATTAAAAAATATCTCATTAGATATCGAAAAAAATAAAGTCACCGCCTTTATCGGCCCATCTGGTTGCGGTAAATCGACCTTACTGCGTACCTTCAATAAAATGTATGAGCTGTACGGTGAACAGCGTGCGGAAGGTGAAATCTTACTTGATGGTCAAAATATTCTGACAGACAAACAGGATATCGCTCTGTTACGTGCCAAGGTCGGAATGGTATTCCAAAAACCAACGCCATTCCCAATGTCAATCTACGATAATATTGCATTTGGTGTACGCCTGTTTGAAAAACTCTCTCGTGTAGAGATGGATGAGCGCGTTCAATGGGCATTAACCAAAGCGGCTCTGTGGAATGAGACCAAAGATAAATTACATCAAAGTGGTTATAGCCTATCTGGTGGTCAGCAACAGCGTCTATGTATCGCACGTGGTATTGCTATCCGCCCTGAAGTGTTATTGCTTGATGAGCCGTGTTCAGCTCTTGACCCAATTTCAACAGGGCGCATTGAGGAGTTGATCAGCGAACTCAAATCTGAATACACCGTGGTGATCGTAACTCACAATATGCAACAGGCTGCGCGTTGTTCTGATTATACGGCCTTTATGTATTTGGGTGAGCTGATTGAGTTTAATAATACAGACAAGATGTTCACCACACCTGAAAAGAAACAAACTGAAGACTACATTACTGGTCGTTACGGTTGATATGGAGCCGACTATGGATACGCTGAACCACAACAAACATATTTCTGGGCAGTTCAATGCTGAACTGGAACATATCCATACAGAGTTGATGACAATGGGAGGGCTGGTTGAAGAACAGCTCACCAAAGCTATCACAGCGATGCATAATCAGGATGAGGCTCTTGCGCGCGAAGTTATCGAAAATGACCATAAAGTCAATATGATGGAAGTGGCTATTGATGAAGAATGCGTGAAAATTATCGCAAAACGCCAGCCGACAGCGAGCGATTTGCGACTGATTATGGCAATTTCTAAAACGATTGCCGAACTTGAGCGTATTGGTGATGTTGCCGATAAAATTTGCCAAACTGCATTGGAAAAGTTTTCTCACCAGCACCAGCCGTTATTGGTGAGCCTCGAGTCATTAGGTCGTCATACTGTGCAAATGTTGCATGATGTCTTAGATGCCTTTGCACGCATGGACTTGGAAGAAGCCATTCGGATTTATCGAGAAGATGAAAAGGTAGACCAAGAATACGAAGGGATCGTGCGTCAACTGATGACGTACATGATGGAAGACCCAAGGACTATCCCTAGTGTACTGACTGCGCTGTTTTGTGCTCGCTCTATTGAACGTATCGGTGATCGTTGCCAAAACATCTGTGAATTTATTTTTTACTATGTCAAAGGCCAAGACTTCCGTCATGTAGGTGGTGATCGCTTAGAAAAGATGATCACTAAGAAGGAATAACGAGGTAATGCCGCCAAGGGGCCGCCTCACGGTGACTCCTTGGTACAAACTTTCTTTTTCGTCTGGGGTGATACCCGCTCTAGTCAACCTTTAAACATTTCCGTTTTTCCTTTTCGTTATAAGAAAAGGCTATTCATGGTTTAGACCATAATTTAGGGCGTCTCCGATGGTGTTTGCCCTTTTTTTATATCCGCATTTATATATTCTTTTTTGATATAAATATATTAACTAATAGTATTTCAAGAAATAAGCGTTCCTTGATAATTTGGGATGGTCAATTTACATAAGTTTACCGTCAGAGGTGTTCAATGAAAGCTCGCGTTTTAACTACCGCACTACTTGCAGGCCTTGCGCTGGTGGCCAATGTCGCCAATGCAGATAATCTGGATGATATTAAGCAAGCGGGTGTGATCCGTATCTCTGTTTTTGACAGTAACCCACCATTTGGTTTTATTGATCCACAAACGAAAAAACTCGCGGGCTATGATGTTGATATCGCACAGGCGATAGCGGATGACCTTGGCGTCAAGTTAGAGTTGCGTCCAACCAACCCAGCAAACCGTATTCCACTACTGACTTCAGGTAAAGTCGATTTAATTGGGGCAAATTTCACTATCACTGATGAACGTGCTAAGCAGGTGGATTTTTCTATTCCTGATTTTGCAACAGGGCAAAAGTTTATTGCGCGCAAAGGGGTATTGAAGACGCCTGATGATATCGCACCTTTACGTATTGGTGCCGACAAAGGTACCGTGCAAGAAGTGACATTACGTGAACGTTATCCGAATACAAAAGTCATTTCTTATGATGATACACCACAGGCATTTGCGGCTTTACGCAATGGTAACGTACAAGCAATTACCCAAGACGATGCAAAATTAGTGGGATTACTTGGTAACTTACCTGAGAAAGTCAAAGCAGATTTTGAAATCTCTCCATTTAGCATCACTCGCGAATATCAAGCGGTTGCTGCCGCTAAAGGTGAAACACGTTTAATCGAAAATGTGAATAACACGTTGTTGAAGCTTGAAAAAGAAGGCAAAGCAGAACAGATTTATAACCGTTGGTTTGGCCCTGATACAAAGGCCGCTCAACCTCGCGGTGAGTTCAAATTTGCACCACTGGATCAGCAAAAATAATAGGCGTTCTATTTCGCCGATTCCATGCTCACTGGTCGATAAGCATAGAATAAATAGCCCCGCATATTATCGCGGGGTTCTTAGTTATAAAAGGCAGCACTTATGTTTGAAAAATTAACGAGCGGCGAGTTTCTTTCTGAGCATTTTTTAGCTCCCGAGTATTTGGAATGGTTTGGTTATGGTTTTTTACTGACCCTCTGGATCTCCATTTGTACCATTATCGCTGCAACGTTATTAGGTTTTGTGGTTGCTGCGGCAAGGGATAGCCAAATTGCTCCGCTACGCTGGATTGTCGGAGTGTATGTTTCCGTTTTTCGCAATACCCCGTTGTTGGTTCAACTCTTTTTCTGGTATTTCGCTTCCGGTGAAATTTTATCATCGGATATGATGGCGTGGCTTAATACTCCCCACGAAATCACATTTGCGGGGATGACGCTCAGTTGGCCTTCGTTTGAATTTTTAGCAGGTTTTATTGGCTTAACGTTATATACCGTACCATTTATTGCCGAAGAAATACGCTCCGGTATCCGTGGTGTACGACAAGGCCAAAAATATGCCGCTTTTGCGCTGGGTTTAACAGGGTGGCAAGCGATGAAACATGTGGTGCTACCCCAGGCCGTTAAAATAGCCATGCCACCTCTTCTCGGGCAATACATGAATGTCGTTAAAAACTCCTCTTTAACCATGGCGATTGGTGTGGCTGAGCTATCTTATGTATCACGTCAGGTTGAAAGCCAAACACTACAGACATTTACGGCATTTGGCCTAGCCACTGTGCTGTATATTGCGATTATCGCGGTAATGGAAGGTTGGGGGCAGTGGCGAGCGCAACGTAATTTAGTGGAGAGTGTGTAAGATGGATTTTTCAGTCATTGAGCAAAACTGGCAGTACCTTTTGTTTGGTGCGTTTCCAGATGGCCCTATTGAAGGTGCCGCATTAACATTAATTATCAGCTTGGTCGCGGGGGCAATGTCGATTGTATTCGGTACGCTTGGTGGTGTTGCCTTAGCGATGTTACGTGGTTTCTGGATGAACCTGTTCGCTGCTGTTTTAGGCTTTTTCCGCGCCATTCCCGTCATTATGCTGATTTTTTGGACTTATTTCTTTTTGCCCGTTGTGCTCGGAACCGAAATACCGGGTATCGCCTCAGTGATTTGCGCTCTCGCCTTAATCACGTCGGCGTATTTGGCCCATGCGGTTAAGGCGGGCATTTTAGCAATAGGCAAAGGGCAATGGCAGGCTGGCTTATCGTTAGGTTTTAGCCGTTGGCAAGTGCTTTGGCAAATAGTTTTACCCCAAGCATTACGCATGATGGTGCCATCGTTTATTAACCAATGGGTTGCGCTGATTAAAGACACGTCTTTGGCTTACATTGTGGGCGTTGCTGAACTGTCATTTTTGGCAACACAGGTGAATAACCGTGAAATGGTTTATCCACTCGAAATTTTCTTATTTGTCGCGTTTATTTACTTTGTCATCTGTCTGACATTAGAAGTTGTCGCCAACTTGATAGCAAAACGTTTAAGTCATCATCGTGGGGCTAAACCATTTGCTGCGAAGCGGTCATTACTCTTTTGGCGCAGGCAGAAGCTACTCGCCTTATCGTAATCATCATAATGTGGCGGTGCAAATGGCGCCGCCACGATCACGCAAAAATTTCTTTTTTCTGTAAATTCCAATTCATCTTGCTGTATCAGTAAGTTAACGCACTTTTGAGTATTATCATCACGCAAACGTTTTCTTTTTTTCATTTTAACGGTAACACTCTCGATTTGTTTGTTGTAGGATAGGGCGAAAAAAACTTTTTTTGGGCGCAATATCTAATGAGTAATCAATCTTCTGGCTCTGTGCAACAACAGGGTCTGTTCCAACGCGTGTTTAAATTACAAGAACACGGAACAACGGCGAAAACTGAAGTCGTTGCAGGTTTTACAACCTTCCTCACAATGGTCTACATTGTCTTTGTTAACCCTCAAATTTTATCTGTCGCAGGGATGGACATTAAAGCCGTATTCGTAACGACCTGTTTAATTGCGGCTATCGGCAGTATTTTGATGGGGTTATTAGCAAATCTACCTATCGCGGTGGCACCAGCAATGGGGCTAAATGCCTTTTTTGCTTTTGTCGTCGTTGGGGCGATGGGGTATTCATGGCAAGTTGCGATGGGCGCTGTGTTCTGGGGCGCTGTGGGTCTCTTTATTCTAACACTCTTTCGTATCCGCTACTGGATCATTGCAAATATTCCATTGAGTTTGCGTGTGGGGATCACCAGCGGTATCGGTCTATTTATTGCCATGATGGGGCTGAAAAATTCAGGTATTATCGTGGCGAATCCAGACACTTTAGTCTCCATTGGTAACTTCACCCAACATAACGTTTGGTTAGGTGCTCTGGGCTTTTTCATTATTGCAATTTTAGCTGCCCGTAATATTCATGCAGCAGTATTAGTTTCCATTGTGGTCACTACCTTGATTGGCCTTGCATTAGGCGATGTGAAGTTCAACGGCATCTTCTCTTTGCCACCTAGCATCACCAGTGTAGTGGGGCAAGTCGATATTTTGGGATCACTGGACTTGGCGCTGTCTGGGGTCATCTTTGCTTTTATGTTGGTTAACTTATTCGACTCATCCGGCACAATGATTGGGGTTACGGATAAAGCTGGCATTACTGATGCTCGCGGAACATTCCCGCGCATGAAGCAAGCACTCTATGTGGATAGCTTAAGTTCTGTTGCCGGCTCTGCAATGGGAACATCATCGGTAACCGCTTATATCGAAAGCTCTTCGGGGGTATCTGTTGGTGGGCGTACTGGTCTGACTGCCATTGTGGTTGGGGTGTTATTCCTATTAACCATGTTTATTTCTCCTTTAGCGGGTATGGTTCCTGCTTATGCAACCGCAGGCGCGCTGATTTATGTTGGCGTGTTGATGACATCCAGTTTAACGCGTGTGAAGTGGGATGATTTGACGGAGTCGGTGCCTGCATTTATTACTGCGGTCATGATGCCATTTAGCTTTTCGATTACAGAAGGTATTGCATTAGGCTTTATCGCTTACTGTGCAATGAAGATCGGTACTGGTCGTTGGCGCGACTTAGGGTTATGTGTTGTTTTAGTTTCCATTTTATTTATTTTAAAAATGGTTTTAGTCGACGCCTAATCACCTTCCTTATCTAACGGCTCCCTTCTTGGAGCCGTTTTGTCATCAAATACTCTTAATTGCTATCAATTCGAGCTATAATCAATAAGACTGACAAGCAAAATGCAAAAAACCGTTTTAATTGCTGCTCAAGTGCTTTCACAGCTTGAGGGATTCTGCTAGATTCCGCAGCAGAAACTGACTTATCAAGGTATCAGACCATGAATTCACCAAAAAAACCGGCAAGTAAAACCGCCAGCAAAACCAAGAAAAAGTACCGTAAAACAAAAGAAGAGCTTAATGCAGAAGGGCGTGAGCGCAAACGCCAGAAAAAGCATCGTGGTAATAAATCAGGGGCGCGTTATCAAGAAAAATCAACGAATAGCAAGTCTGGAAATCAAAATCAGGCCCTAGACCCACGTGTGGGTAGCAAAAAACCGATTCCGTTGGTTGTTGATGATAATGCGGTGGTAACACGCCCAGCACCCGCTAAAGAGCCGGCAGTAAAAGTTAAATTATCACCAGAGCAAGAGCTTGAAATGCTTGAGCAGGACGATCGTTTAGATAGCTTGTTGGCGCGTTTAGAAGATGGTGAAACGGTGACAGCGGAAGAGCAGGCGTATATTGATACTTGTTTAGACCGCATTGATGAGCTGATGTCTATTTTAGGTATTGAACTGACCGACGACGATGAAGAAGAAGACGAAGATAAACTGGATGACATTATGCGTATCCTGAAAAGTAAATAATCGTTTTTCTATCTCCTCCGGTGCACTGCCGGAGGAGGTTTTGGTTAAAATTCATTCAAGTCATGCGACTTTTGGTGCTGCATCAACTCTCTCTTGCCAATCACAAGTTATAATTTCTTTTATGTTATTATGTCGTGTATATAAGTTCGCCAATAAAAAAACATAAGATACAGCCTGTAAGTAGGTATTCGGCGCAATTGAGGAATGTTAATGTCAGAGCAAAATATCGTTTGGGATCTCTCTCTCATCCAAAAATATAATTATTCAGGGCCACGCTATACGTCATACCCGACAGCTTTGGAATTTAACCAAGAGTATGATGAGAGTGCGTTTGTGGCTGCAACTCAACGCTACCCTGAAAACCCATTATCGCTCTATGTTCACATCCCTTTTTGCCATAAGCTTTGTTATTTTTGTGGCTGCAATAAACTGGTGACACGGCAAAAGCATAAAGCAGATGAATACTTGCAGGTCATCGAAAAAGAGATTATTCAACGTGCAGCCTTATTAAAAGGGCGAACCGTTACACAGATGCATTGGGGCGGCGGCACACCTACTTATCTCGATAAGGCTCAAGTTAGCCATTTGGTCGCTTTGCTCAAAACACACTTCCATTTCTCTGATGACGTTGAAATGTCGATAGAGGTAGACCCCCGTGAAATTGAACTGGATATGATAGATCATTTGCGCAGCGAAGGGTTCAACCGCCTGAGTATGGGGGTGCAAGATTTTAATAAAGATGTTCAGGTTTTAGTTAACCGCGAACAAGATGAAGATTTTATTTTTGCGCTCATTAATCGAGCAAAAGAAACGGGGTTTACATCAACCAGTATTGACCTGATTTACGGTCTACCAAAGCAAACCCCAGAAAGCTTTGCTTTTACCTTGAAAAAAGTGATTGAACTGTCACCGGATCGTTTGAGCGTGTTTAACTATGCTCATTTGCCTAACTTGTTTGCGGCACAGCGTAAAATTAAAGATGAAGACTTGCCAAGTGCTGAGCAAAAACTGGATATTTTGCAAGAAACCATCGCGACCTTAACCTCAGAAGGCTATCAGTTTATTGGTATGGATCACTTTGCCAAACCACAAGATGAGTTAGCCGTTGCACAGCGTGAAGGGATTTTACATCGCAACTTCCAAGGCTACACCACTCAAGGGGATTGTGATTTATTAGGATTGGGCGTATCGGCGATCAGTATGTTGGGTGATAGTTATGCGCAGAACCAAAAAGATTTAAAAACCTATTATGCGCAAGTAGAAGAGCAAGGGCATGCTTTGTGGCGTGGGTTAGTGTTAACCAATGATGACTGCTTACGCCGAGATGTGATAAAGACACTGATTTGTAATTTCCAACTTCATTATGCGCAAATTGAGGCGCTTTATCCTATCGAGTTTAAACGCTATTTTGCAGAGGATTTAGCGCTGTTAAAACCGATGGAAGAAGATGGCTTAGTCGAAATAACAGAAACCGCGATTAAGGTGACTCCTCAAGGGCGCTTGCTGATCCGTAATATCTGTATGTGCTTTGATGTCTATTTGCGTAATCAAATGCGTCAACGCCAATTTTCTCGTGTTATTTAAATACATGGCTCCATATTACAATGGAGCCGTTTGAGTATTTAGCGTTCGATTTTCTCTAGTAACTGGTAAGTCGCTGTAATGCGCTGAGGAATAGGTATCCATTTATTGGATAGCATAACAATGGCAATCTTCTCTTCTGGAATAAATATCGCGTATGTCGCAAAGCCATTGCTAGAGCCAGTCTTGTTATAATAAGCGCGTACTTCTGGCGCCATGGCTGGCTTAATCAATTCCACTTTTTGTGGTTTGAGAGCCATATCATCACGGTTGCCTTGCAGTAATTGTGAAAGCGACACCGGCCATGGATAGCTTTCCCACATCATATCCTGCACAAACGAATCGGTTAGGTAAACGCCAGTATGGGTGTTTTCAATCGCTTCTTGCCAAGTTTTCGCCACTTTAATGGATTGCATATTGATTTCTAAATAACGGATCAAATCTTTGGCATTGGACTTTAGGCCATAAGCCTCTGGACCAAGGATTTCTAGGTTTAAGCGAACAGGCTGATTTTGCTTATTGTAGCCTTGTGCGTAATATTTCTCTTGGCTTTTGGGAACATGGATATAAGTATGTTTTAAGCCAAGTGAAGGCAGCATCAATTTTTCCATAGCCTGAGAAAAAGGCATATTAAGTTGCTTTGCCGTCACGATACCAAGTAACCCAACCCCTAAATTTGAATAAGAACGATATTGTCCAACCTCATTGTCAGGAAGCCATTTTTGATAATACGCCATTAATTGATCGTTGGTTTTGATATCGCTAGGTACAAATAGCGATAACCCTGATGTATGGGTGGCTAAATTCATCACGCTAAGATTATCAAAAGCACTGCCTTTTAATTCAGGTAGGTAATGACTGACACTTTGGCTAAAGTCGAGTTTTCCTTGAATTTGCGCATAAGTTGCCAGTGTTGCGGTAAAGGTTTTTGATAAGGAGCCAATTTCATACAGCGTCCTATCAGAAACAGGAATTTGGGTCTGTTTTGACTGAACACCGTAATGGTAAATAGCTTGTTTGCCATTCACTGAGATGGCAACAGACATACCCGGGATCTGTTCTTGTTTCATCAGGGGCTTGATAATGTCATCGACCTCTTGCTGTGTAAGGGCAAAGGCGGAAATCGATGTCATTGCTAAACTTAAGGCGATAAAAAGCCGCCCCTGACGAAAAATATTTTTCATAGAGTTATCCATTAAAGTAAAAGTTTTAGTTATTGATAATTAAAATTCAGGTATTCTAATTTCCACATGCCTTAGATGCTGAGGCATTGATTAATACCGTATTGTCCGATGATGAGCAAAGAGTATGCCTATTTTAAATTCTGATTTGAAACGATATAAAATTCGATGAGGTAAAAGAAAAACTTATGTCAGGGAATTATCGTCATCGTCTCCCTTTGAATGCGTTGAGAGCATTTGAAGCTTCAGCGCGGCACCTAAGCTTTACAAGAGCAGGGCTGGAGTTGAATGTGACCCAAGCCGCTGTGAGTCAGCAGGTACGTTTGCTGGAAGAGCAGCTTGGACTTGAGCTATTTATTCGCTTACCTCGGGGGCTGGCTCTGACCGATGAAGGGTTGGCTTTACTTCCTGTACTCAGCCGCTCATTTGACCAAATAGAGTCATTGTTACAACAATTTGAAGATGGGCATTACCATGAAGTCTTGAGTGTCTCCGTTGTCGGTACGTTTGCAGTAGGTTGGTTATTACCACGCTTACCCGCTTTTGCTGCATTGTATCCTTATATCGATTTGCGCATCATGACGCACAATAACGTGGTTAATTTAGCAGCTGAGGGGGTTGATTTTGCGATCCGTTTTGGGGAAGGATTGTGGCCATTAGCAGAAAATACGGCGCTATTTTCAGCGGCTCATACCGTACTGTGCTCTGAAAAAGTGGCCAATAAGTTAACTCATCCATTAGATTTAAAAGATCACAGTTTGATGCGCTCTTATCGTAAAGACGAATGGGAAAAATGGCAGATAGCAGCAGAGCTTGAGCCATGGCGAGTGAAAGGGCCAATTTTCGACTCTTCGCGCTTAATGGTTGAAGCTGCGCTGTTAACGGATGGCGTGGCGCTGGCTCCAAGTTGTATGTTCGAGCACGAATTGAGCGCCGGTACATTGGTTCAACCGTTTGATATTAGCGTCACTTTAGGGGGATATTGGCTGAGTCGATTGAAATCACGACCGACAACCCCTGCAATGGCTATTTTTCGTCATTGGCTACTTGCAGAGGTGCAGAAATAAGCCTGTGGTGATTTACTCAATACCCAACTCTTTTAATTTGCGGGTGAGAGTATTTCGCCCCCAACCTAATAAACGAGCCGCTTCTTGTTTGTGCCCATTCGTATATTTGAGGGCGCAATTTAGCATGGTATGCTCCATTAGAGGAACGGTTTGAGCTAATAAGTTTTCTTTACCTTCAGCTAATGCACTGTGTGTCCACTGCTCGAGCAGTTCAAACCATGATGGATGATGACTTGTGACAGACTGACGTGCTGCTGGCTCCTCGCTAGCATCGTCCGGTTGTGGGCTATCCAACAGGTCTTCTGGTAAATCTTGCGGTAGAATTTCTTGGCTAGCCGCCATAACCGTTAACCAGCGACAAACGTTCTCCAATTGCCTCACGTTACCGGACCAATGATAGCGTTGCAGAATATGTTCACTATCTGGATGTAGTACCTTACTATCGACACCGAGCTCTTTGGCAGTATTTTGTAAAAAATAATGGGCAAGACGTGGGATATCTTCTGTTCTTTCACGTAATGGTGGGAGCTGTACACGGATGACATTTAAGCGATGAAATAAATCCTCACGGAATAGCCCCTCTTTAACACGTTTTTCTAGATTTTGGTGTGTTGCTGCGATAATACGCACATCGACTTTTACCGGAGTATAACCGCCGATACGATAAAATTGCCCTTCCGCAAGAACTCTCAATAGTCGTGTTTGTATATCTAGAGGCATATCGCCAATTTCATCAAGAAATAGTGAGCCGCCATTAGCTTGCTCGAAACGGCCTTGCCTAACCTGTGTGGCGCCAGTAAAGGCCCCTTTTTCATGACCAAATAGCTCTGACTCAATGAGATCTTTAGGAATAGCCGCCATGTTGAGAGCAATAAAAGGGCCGTTGGCACGAGGGCTATGCTGATGCAGTGCATGTGCAACTAATTCTTTACCTGTACCGGACTCACCATTAATCAGCACACTAATGGATGAGCGAGAGAGGCGACCTATGATCCGATAAACCTCTTGCATAGCAGGAGCTTCACCTATCATGGTGGAAGAGACACTCTCCGTTTTCTGTTTAGAATCACGTTCGAGGTGGTTTTGTTCTCGGCTATGGCTCAAGGCGCGTTCGACTAAAGCGACGGTTTCATCAATATCAAAAGGCTTAGGTAGGTAATCAAAAGCCCCCGATTGATAAGCATTTACCGCTGCATCAAGATCAGAGTGTGCCGTCATAATAATAATGGGAAGCGATGGG
Source organism: Providencia sp. PROV122 (assembly GCF_028482365.1). Taxonomy (NCBI): domain Bacteria; kingdom Pseudomonadati; phylum Pseudomonadota; class Gammaproteobacteria; order Enterobacterales; family Morganellaceae; genus Providencia; species Providencia sp. PROV122. Next base: position 18,166 of record NZ_JAMPQI010000018.1, read on the forward strand.
TGCGACTGCTTTAGCCGATTAAGTAAGGCTAAACCATCAATACCCGGCATACGAATATCTGATAACAAAACATCAGGGCAATCATGCTCTAAAGCGGCAAGAACAGCATCGGCACTGTCAAAGCAGGTGCAATGAAAAGAGGCACTATTTAAGGCGCGCTCAAGCACCCAACGAATAGAACTGTCATCATCAACAACCCAGATTTTTCCCTGCTGCATTGTTATCCCCTATTTTTTAATTGGTAGATAAATAGAAAATTCGGTATGACCGGGCCAACTGGTAAATTCAATTTTCCCAGCGTGCTGATCCACTAAACTGTGAACGATAGATAAGCCTAATCCTGTTCCGCCCTCGCGACCACTTACCATAGGATAAAACAACGTATCTTGGATAGCGGGTGGAATACCTGGGCCATTATCTTCAACATCAATACGAGCGGCTAAGCGATAACGCTCCCCTTGTAACATGACCTGAAATGCTGTGCGAGTGCGTAGCGTTATTGTGCCACCCGTATCGGAAAGTGCTTGTAACGCATTACGGATAATATTGAGTAGAACCTGTTCAATTTGATCGGGATAGTACTCAAGATCAGGCAAACTAGGGTCATAATCGCGTATTAACGTGATATTTTCGGGCTTCTCTAATGACACAAGGCGCACGATATTTTCAGCGCTGTGGTGAATACTCTGTTGTGTTTTTGGCCCAGGGTATTGAGGGCCAAGTAATCTATCGACTAATGCCCTTAATCGGTCGGCTTGTTCAATAATAACTTGCGTATATTCATTCAGTTTTGGGTCAGGTAATGCCCTTGAAAGCAACTGTGCAGCGCCTCTTAAGCCGCCTAATGGGTTTTTTATTTCATGAGCCAAACCCCGGATCAGCTCTCTTGCTGCCAATTGCTGAGCATTTTGTACCTGCTCTTGGCTGAGCCTGCGTTGGCTATCTAATTGAGACAGTTCCAACAAAATAAACTGAGCAGAGAAAGGTTGTGCACTTAACGACATGACATGGGAATGATTATTAAAAACGAGCGTAACTTCATTATCGGTGAAGCTATGGCCCTCTTTTAAGCTATTTAACATTAGCTCATCATTTAAGGAGCAATAATTGCAAAGTACAGGTAATGGGGTGCCATATATTTTACGTTGGCTTTGGGCAAGTATTTGTAAAGCCGCATGATTGGCATAATGGATCACAAGGTCATAATCAACGATTAAGACGCTGTTTAACAGTGAATCAAGAATATGTTCCGGTGCTGGCAAATGTTCGGCTTTCATGTAATTCTGCTCCTGCACTATTTTGGTGCATTATACTTGATTTACCCAACAAAGCTGCAATTTGAATAACGGTGCCGTAAATAAAATGATACCACTGAAAGTAGGAGAAAAGGCCCCATCAGAGATGGGGCAAATGTTTCACGGCAACAAAGACTAGCAGTGGAACGGCGTGTTACACACTGTAGTACATTTCAAATTCTAATGGATGCGGGGTCATGCGAACGCGTTGAATATCGCTACGGAGTAGTTCGATATAGGCATCAATTGCATCGTTGGTGAATACACCACCGCGAATTAAGAATTCACGATCTTTATCGAGCTCAGCCAAGGCTTCTTCTAGTGAGCCAGCCACTGTTGGGATCTCTTTTGCTTCTTCTGGTGGCAGGTCGTATAGGTTTTTATCCATGGCATCGCCCGGATGGATTTTATTGATAATGCCATCAAGACCCGCCATTAATTGCGCAGCAAACGCTAAGTATGGGTTGGCTGCTGGGTCAGGGAAACGCACTTCAATACGACGCGCTTTGGTGCTTGCAACCACAGGGATACGAATAGATGCAGAGCGGTTACGTGCAGAATAAGCCAACATAACTGGTGCTTCAAAGCCCGGAACCAGACGTTTATACGAGTTGGTTGTTGGGTTAGTGAAGGCATTCAGTGCGCGTGCGTGTTTGATAATGCCGCCAATGTAGTAAAGCGCCATTTCTGACAAACCACCGTATTTATCGCCTGCAAATAGGTTAATACCATCTTTTGACAGTGACATATGGCAGTGCATACCTGAACCGTTATCACCGACTAATGGCTTAGGCATAAAGGTCGCCGTCTTACCGTAAGCATGGGCAACATTGTGCACGACATATTTATAAATCTGTGTTTCGTCTGCTTTTTTGGTCATTGTATTAAAGCGGCATGCCACTTCGTTTTGACCTGCGGTAGCCACTTCATGGTGATGAGCTTCAACGACTAAGCCCATTTCTTCCATGGTGGTACACATCGCAGAACGGAGGTCTTGTGAAGAATCGACGGGGGGAACTGGGAAGTAACCGCCTTTTACACCCGGACGGTGGCCTTTGTTACCGCCTTCATATTTTGTACCAGTATTCCAAGCCGCTTCAATATCATCAATGTGATAGTAGCTGCTGTGCATGCTGTTACCAAAACGAATATCATCAAAGATGAAGAATTCAGGCTCTGGCCCAAACAGCACGGTGTCAGCAATACCGCTGGCACGTAAAAAATCTTCTGCACGTTGAGAAATAGAGCGCGGGTCACGGTCGTAACCTTGCATTGTGCCTGGTTCAAGAATATCGCAACGAATGATCAAAGTTGGGTCGGCAAAAAATGGGTCGAGCATTGCAGTGGATGGATCTGGCATTAGCACCATGTCAGACTCGTTAATGCCTTTCCAGCCACCAATTGATGAACCATCAAACATTTTACCTTCTTCAAAGAAGTCTTCGTTGACTTGATGAGCAGGGATGGTGATGTGTTGCTCTTTACCTTTGGTATCAGTAAAACGCATGTCAATAAATTTTACTTTGTGCTCTTCTATCAGCGATAAAACGTGTTCTGCGGACATCGTCGGCTCTCCTGGTCAGGTCGGGTCTGCAAAATAACCACATACAGTTGCGTTACTTTTTGCAATTATTTCTGGCTTTTCAGCATCAGTTAATCAAGGTGTAACTTCTCACATAAAAGTATAAGCGAAAAACGTGCCAACTTTTTAAAATAGCCTAAATATGGAGTGTTACGCCGTTATGACAAATTAGTAGGAGAGTACATGTGAATCATTGCACCAATATGGTGCATTTTCTGTGTGGAGTGCACCATATTGGTGCTTTAGTGATAAAAAGCGAGGATTAGCGGCTACACAAAGGTTTTGCCGTACCAAAGTAAAGTCATTATTAATGGTTAGTAGAGAGGGGGAGCTTTGACCGTTAGCCCTGTGCTTGACGTCAAAACACAAGGCCATTTAGATAAAATAAATGATTAACCAACCCGCTTTTTATTCATCAATGTTATCAGTTAATAAAATGTTGACTTGCTCAATTTGCTGTACGGCATCATTGATGATTTGCGCAATTTGACGAGTTTGTTGTTCACTTAATTGTTTTAAAACCATTTTATGGCGCAAGAGCGCTTTAAAACGGCTGACAGCCATTTCGATTTCTTCAGATAAATTACCGCCGTGCTGCATATCACGCGCTTTGGCTAATTTACGGAAAATAATGGTTTCTGTCTCTTGATTCGCTTTTAAATGTGCTGCACCTTCTGCCGTGATTTTGAAACTTTTACGGTTACGTTCAACCACTTCTGACTCAAGGAAACCTTGTTCTTCGAGTAGTGTTAGCGTCGGATAAATAACACCTGGGCTTGGTACATAAAGGCCATTTGAGGCTTCTTGGATATCTTTGATAATTTCATAGCCATAGCTAGGTTTTTTAGCCACTAATGAAAGTACCATAATGTGCAAATCACCATGATCAAATAAACGGCGTAATCCACGACCTCTATGGCGACCACCACCCTGCCCACGTCCCTCACCGCGACCATGGCAACCTTCGCCATGACCATGACGACCTTCGCCGTGGCAACATTGGTGTCCATGACCGTCTTCATGGCGTGAATGATAAACATGACGGCAACAATGAATTCGCATATAATTCTCCTTGATTAGATATATCGAATTTACGAGATCAAATATAATTAGATATATCTAATTGGTCAATTTAGATATATCTAAATTACAGAAAAAAGCGTGAAAGAGGGAGTTAGTAGAAGAATTTCTATTTTTTATTCTTTTTTACGGCTGTTAAAATTTAAAATATAGCGTATTATTCTGTTACTTTGTGATTTCTCAGTATTGATACCAGTTATTTTTTGAGATATTCCGTAGTTGTTACGCAACTAAATGTTTTTTAGTTAAAAACTTTTTATACAGTGATGAAATTCACATTTATTCCACTTGCGCGGAAAAACGTGTAAAATAACAGCAAATTAACGTAGAAAGTATGCTTCCTATTTTGCAGTTTTATAGTTAGGCTCTATAAAGCATATTCCTTTCCTGTCAATTAAACGGTAAAAATCCTTGTCAATTCAAAACTTAAGAAATATCGCCATCATCGCTCACGTTGACCATGGCAAGACAACACTGGTTGGTAAATTATTGCAGCAATCAGGCACGTTCGGTGAACGTGAAACTGTGGATGAGCGTGTTATGGACTCCAATGACTTGGAGAAAGAGCGTGGTATTACTATCCTTGCCAAAAATACCGCTATCAAATGGAATGACTATCGCATCAACATCGTAGATACCCCAGGTCACGCCGACTTTGGTGGAGAAGTTGAGCGTGTTATGTCAATGGTTGACAGCGTTCTGCTGGTGGTTGATGCCACTGATGGCCCTATGCCACAAACACGCTTCGTTACCCAAAAAGCGTTCGATAATGGCTTAAAACCGATTGTTGTTATCAATAAGGTTGACCGCTCTGGTGCACGCCCTGATTGGGTTATTGACCAAGTATTCGATTTATTCGTTAACTTAGGCGCAACGGATGAACAGCTTGATTTCCCTATCGTTTACGCGTCAGCAATAAACGGTATCGCGGGTCTTGACCATACAGATATGGCAGAAGACATGACCCCGCTTTATGAAGCAATTGTCAAATATGTTGAGCCACCAAAAGTTGATCTGGAAGGGCCTTTCCAGATGCAAGTTTCACAACTAGATTACAACAGCTACTTAGGTGTTATCGGTATTGGTCGTATCAAACGTGGTACTGTTAAACCAAACCAACAAGTGACAGTTATCGATAGCGAAGGCAAAACACGTAACGGTAAAATCGGTAAAGTTCTGACTCACTTAGGTTTAGAACGTATTGATTCTCAACATGCAGAAGCAGGTGATATCGTTGCTCTGACGGGTTTAGGTGAACTAAACATTTCAGACACTATCTGTAATGTGGGTAATGTTGAAGCGTTACCAGCATTGGCGGTCGACGAACCAACCGTGAGCATGTTCTTCTGTGTTAACACCTCACCATTCTGTGGTCGTGAAGGTAAATATGTGACTTCGCGTCAGATCCTTGACCGTTTGAACAAAGAGCTAGTGCACAACGTGGCATTGCGTGTTGAAGAAACTCAAGATCCAGATGCATTCCGAGTTTCCGGTCGTGGTGAATTGCACTTGTCAGTTCTGATCGAAAACATGCGTCGTGAAGGCTTTGAGTTAGGTGTTTCTCGTCCAAAAGTTATCTTCCGTGAAGTGGATGGCCGTAAACAAGAGCCATTTGAGCAAGTGACTTTAGACGTTGAAGAGCAGCACCAAGGTGATGTCATGAAAGCGTTGGGTGAGCGTAAAGGTGACCTACGTGACATGATGCCAGATGGTAAAGGCCGTGTACGTCTTGATTATGTTATCCCAAGCCGTGGTTTGATCGGTTTCCGTACTGAATTTATGACGATGACGTCAGGTACGGGTTTGCTGTACTCAACATTCAGCCACTACGATGATGTTCGCCCAGGCGAAATTGGTGGTCGTCAAAATGGCGTATTGATCTCGAATGGTCAAGGTAAAGCAGTTGCTTACGCCCTGTACAGCCTACAAGACCGCGGTAAGCTATTCTTAGGTCATGGTGCAGAAGTGTATGAAGGCCAAATCATTGGTATTCACTCACGTTCAAATGACCTGACTGTGAACTGCTTAACAGGTAAAAAACTGACTAACATGCGTGCGTCTGGTACGGATGAAGCGACAACCTTGTCACCACCAATTAAAATGACTTTGGAACAAGCACTAGAGTTTATTGATGATGACGAATTAGTTGAAGTGACTCCACAGTCTATCCGTCTGCGTAAACGTCACTTAACTGAAAACGATCGTCGCCGTGCGAACCGTTCAAAAGAAGACTAATTTTTAGTTATTCTTCTTGCTGAAGGCGCTCATTGGGCGCTTTCAGATTGCTAACAAAGTCCTAGCCTAAAAGGTTAGGACTTTGCTGTTATGGGGCTAGTATAAATAGTGAGCTAGCCGACATATTCAAAGCCTCTCATTCCCATCATATTAATTCCAAGCTATCGCACGAGATAAACACATTTTGGAAGGATATTTACGTTCGTAAAATCAATCAGTTCTGAGTGATATCTATTATCACACTGCAACTTGAGTAGATATAACGAATAATCAGTCATCGCGCGTGGAGAAGGAAAGCACTTCCCAAAATCACCTTAATTTTGTTAGTCGCAATAAACGAACAGTAACGAAATTATTAGCGACACACATGTGTGACGACCTGAGCGGAATAAGTACAAACTACCGTGCATACAGCGCTGTATGTACGGTAGGGTAAGAGGATGGCGGGAAGCTATCCCACCTTCTATTGATACAGTAAATTTTAAAGGTAATGGGTGACTTATTAAGGTGTCAGTTGAGGATAAACCCCTGGCCCTATTGGTAAACCGGCATAGTACCAACCGACGAGCAGCAATATCCATACTGCAAAGAAAACCAGTGGGTAAGGCAGAATTAAGGTGTAATAAGTACCAAGTTGGGCATTTTTGTAATATCGCTGTAGAAACCCTAAAAATAGAGGTAAGAATGGTGACATCGGTGCAAGTGGGAGTACCGCGGAGTCAGCGATACGAAAGACTATCTGTGCAAAAGCAGGGTGGAAGCCTAACAGCACAAACATTGGCACAAATATTGGCGCTAAAATAGACCAAATTGCGGAGCCACTGGCAATAAACATACATAAGAATGCAGATAAAAACATCAAACCAATAAAGGCAGGCACGCCTGTCATTCCTAAATTTTCGAGTAAATCAGTCAAGCCAATCGCCATAAATTTCCCCATGTTGCTCCAGTTGAAAAACGCAACGAACTGAGACAGAGGGAAAACCATGACAATAAAGCCCGCCATGCTTTTCATGGGGTCAACTAATAGGTCAGGAATATCATTTGGTTTTTTAATTTGCTTGGTCGAAATACCATAAGTAATTGAGACGACAAAGAAGAAAATAATGATGACAGGCACAATACCTTTAATAAATGGTGAAGGGATCACCGAGCCTGTCTGTGGGTCACGAAGTGGTGCACCTTCAGGTACAACCATTAATGCGACGAGTCCAATAAATATTAATGCCGAGAGCCCGCTCATTAATAACCCACGATTTTGTAATGGGGTTAATTTTTCTAAGCGGTCATGAGAAGTGCCTTCCCACTTTGGTAATCGTGGCTCAATAAATTTATCCGTTAAGATGGCACCTGCAATCGTTAAGACGATGACGGATGTAGCCATAAAATACCAGTTATCAATGACACTAACATGTAAGTTAGGGTCGATGATCATGGCGGCTTCCGTACTGATCCCAGAGAGTAAAACATCCGTTGTAACAATCAGGAGGTTAGCGGTAAAGCCGGAGCCTACGCCAGCAATAGCCGCGAGTAGACCCGCGACGGGGTGACGACCAACCGCAATAAAAATTAATGCACCTAAAGGGGGCATAACCACCAAAGCGGCATCTGATGAAATATGGCTGAAAAAGGCGATAAATAACACCATATAGCTGGCGTAACGTTTATTAATCCCTGATGCCATTTTGTACATTAAGGCTTGTAATAAACCCACTTTTTCAGCGAGTCCTGCCCCGATGACGAGCGCTAAGATGGCGCCTAATGGAGCAAAGCTACTGAAGTTTTTGACAATATTAGGTAAAATCCACTGTATGCCTTCGACACTCAATAGGTTCTTTACGGAAACGAGTTCGCCGTTAGCTGGATTCTTTACCGATAAATCAAACCAAGAAAGGATAGCCGTAGCGACCATTAAGATCGCCAGAAGATAGACAAAAAGAATGAAAGGGTTTGGTATTTTATTCCCAACACGCTCTATCCAACGAAAAATAGCACCTGGGCTCTTATTCATTGATGTTGTGGTTTGGCTCATGATGTTTTTCCTATTTATTTGCAATTATTGTTATTTTTATGGTCTTGATGGCGGGATTTGTGATTGTTATTGACCCGCCAATACAAAATTACTGCAACTTAGACGGCTTAACGTCAGGGGGAATTGGGCAGTGGTAAGGTTGTTGAGCACGTTGACGTTGGAACTCACTTTTTGCTTGAGCGAGTAAGTTCGGTGTTGTGAGTAGATCAACGGCGGTAGCTGCCATAATTTTCCCTGCTAATAGCATGCCTTTATGGGCGATAGATGTTCTTCCTTGCGCAACCAATTGCCATGTATGCAGAGGTGTGCCGAATGCAAAGCAAGGGCTAAAGCATTGTGCCGTTGGTGTGACCCAGCTGACATCCCCCACATCCGTTGAGCCATACATCAGTTCTTTTGATTCAACATAGGGTAAAACTTCATCCGTCAGAGCCTTGTTACCTTGGCGCTCACCCCATTTTATCGCTTGTTCACCACCACTACGCGCGGCATTCAGTTTTGCGTTGTGCAAATCATCTTTGGTTAAGGTGGCATGGATCTCTTCTGCAAATTGGCGCTCTTGCTCGCTGTATTCAGGAATACCGTAATGGGTAATATGCTGATACATCGCTTTTTCAATAGTGCGATTAGGAACATAATTTGAGCATGCTTTATCGAGTCGGATCTCTAATTGTGTACCAGTCATTAAAGCTGCGCCTTTAGCGATATCAATAACTCGTTGATAAATATCTTGAGCTTGGTCTAGCTGTGGTGCACGAACCAGATACAAAACTTCGGCATCTGCTTGAACGACGTTAGGGGAAGCGCCCCCCGTATTCGTGACTGCATAGTGGATGCGCGCTTCTTGAATAATATGTTCACGTAAAAATTGAACACCAACATTCATTAGGCTAACCGCGTCAAGTGCGCTACGGCCTAAATGTGGAGAGTTTGCCGCGTGTGCTGCAATGCCTTTGAAGCGAAATGCAGTTTGAATATTGGCGAGGGATTGAACATTGAAAACACCACTAAATGATTCAGGGTGCCATGTTACCGCCGCATCTACATCATCAAATAAGCCTTCTCTTACCATAAAAGTCTTACCTGAGCCGCCTTCTTCACCCGGACAGCCATAGAAACGTACTGTACCTGGTAGTTGGTTTTCCTCTATCCAAGCTTTTACGGCAAAGGCGGCAGCTAATGCGGCAGTTCCCAATAAATTATGCCCACAACCGTGACCATTACCGTTTTCAATAACGGGGCTAGGATGGCTACAAGCGGAGTGCTGACTTAAACCAGCAAGCGCATCGAATTCACCCAGCAGCGCTATCACAGGGGCGCCGGAGCCAAAGCTGGCAATAAATGCGGTATCAATATCGCCCACCCCTCTTTCTACAGTAAAGCCCTCTTGCTCCAGTGCATCAGCGAGTAGCCCAGCCGAGAAGGTCTCTTCAAAACGGGTTTCTGGATGATCCCAAATCGCATCGCTTAATTGGGTGAAACGTGCGCGATTCTGTTCAATATAATGATTGATGAATGATGTGAATGCGTTACTCATTAGGGTGATCTCCAAATTCAGGTAGCGAAAGCGCAATAGTGGCTAAGGTTTTGACGGCAACAGGCATAACATCTTCATCAAAATCAAAACGTTCATTGTGATGCCCTGCGCTAAGCTCAGTACCGAAAATCATATAGGTTGCTTGCCCACCAAGTGCTTTGGTGCGCTCCATAAAGTAGGTTGCATCTTCTGAACCTGCTGCTTGAGGTTTATCTTTAATAACGGAAGTCAGCTCAGGAATATTGTTCTGTGCTAGACGCATAATGAAATCGACCCATTGCGGGCTAGGATGACTACTTTGTGCAGCGCCCATTAATTTGATGTTGAACTCAACATCTTGCATTTTGGCGGCACCTTCAATGATATTGAGGGCTTTTTGATACATAAACTCATTAATATCATTCGTTTCGCCGCGTGTCTCAACTTTCATTAATGCGTGATCAGCAATGACATTACGTCCAATTCCTGCATTGAGTACACCAACATTGATACGAGAACTACCTTCACTATGCCGAGGAATACCATATAGACCCAGTGTGGCCTGAGCGGCGGCAACTAATGCGTTTTTGCCATCTTCTGGTCTTGCTCCTGAATGTGCGGCTTTCCCTTGAAAAGTGACATCAAATTTAGTGGTCGCAAGAAAACTTTTACTGCCACACACTAATTCCCCTTTAGGCACTCCAGTGCCGATATGTATGGCGACAAAGAAATCGACATCATCCACAACGCCAGCGGTTGCCATTGATTTTGCTCCACGGGTTCCTTCTTCGGCAGGCTGGAAAATAATTTTGATACGACCAGTCAGTTGTGATTGAAATTGCTTCAAGATATGTGCCAAACCGAGGCCAATGGCGGTATGACCGTCGTGACCACAGGCGTGCATCATATGGGCATTACAAGAAGAGAAGCCTTCTGCGTGTGGACGGTGCTGTTCAGTGAGATCTTCATTCAGATCTAACGCATCCATATCAACACGAAACGCCAGTGTAGGCCCCGGTTTACCCGTATCTAACGTCGCAACGATCCCCGTAAATCCTCCTGAAAAATAGGGAAGCCATTTGGTTAGCGCGCCTTGCTCAATGGCTCGTTTTTCTTGCTCTGCCAATTGCTGTGGTGAGGGAAGCCCCATGCGATCTTCAGCGTTGATGACCTCCTTTCCTAGTTGTAATTGGTAGCCGAGGCGGTCCAGCTCATCAGCAACTAATGTTGCAGTTCGAAATTCAAACCAACCGGATTCGGCATATTGATGAAAATCACGCCGCCAAATTTGTAATTGATGTGTGATGGATCCAATAGCGTTATTTAAAGAAATCTCCATAATTGTTATCTCTTTTAGTTATCACGATAAAGTGGGAGTGGCTCGGTATAAATACCCAGAACGATTCAATTTAAATAAAATTAAATTTTATTTAATATTTTTAAACTAATTTAATATGCTGCATTTGATTGTTTTAATAATTAAAAAATAGTTAATAAGTAGTTATGTTAATTATTTGTTATTGTCAAAAGTTGACTGTACACAATCAAAATAGGGTAAAAAAGATACGATTATCTTTGTCTATATAACTAATGGTTATCAGGGGCTAATATGGCTTTGCCAATAAAGTTGAATCAATTGAGGGCATTCGTTGAAGTGAGTCGCCATGGCAGCATTAGGGCAGCAAGCCGTTTTTTACAGCTTTCTCAGCCAGCACTGACCAAATCCATTCGTGAATTAGAAAGCTCTTTGGGAGCAAAATTATTTATTCGTAGTAATCAAGGGATCTATTTAACGGATTGTGGAGAAAGTTTTTTACGTCGTGCCAGTATTATTTTGGAAGAGTTACGTGTAGGGCAAGAGGAAATACAGCAGCGCATTGGATTATCCAGCGGTACGATTAATATTGGTGTCGCAGGGAGTATTGCACGTTCAGTGATGCCAAAAGTCATTATTCAATTTCATCGTGACTTTCCCAATATCAAGATCCGTATCATGGAAGGGCAATTATTGACGATGTTGCCGCAATTACGCCAAGGTGAATTAGATTTTACGGTGAATACTTATTACCCCGGTAGTTTGGATGCTGAATTTAATTTTGAAAGGTTAATGCGCAAAGAATATAAGGTGATCATGCGTAAAGATCACCCGATGAGGCATGCTACGTCATTAGAGCAATTAGCAAATTGTGACTGGACAATGCCGACACCGAAAGGCACTTATTATAAGCAGCTTTCTGAAGTGTTCTCCAGAATGGAGAGACCAATGAGCTTTAGTGTGACATGTGAAACATTAATTGGCTGCATGAGCTTGGTGGCACAAAGCGATTTTTTGACGATTGTCTCTGTTGATACAATTGATGACCCTTTATTTGACCAGCAATTTATCGCACTAGATTTGGCTGAAAAATTGCCTTATGCAACTTTTGCGCTGGTGCAACGGCGGGATCATACCTTGTCGCCAGCAGGGGAGCATCTAGCTCGACTGTTTCGAATCTATTGTCATGATAGAGACGATGGCACCCTTTATTAATAAAAAAACAACAAATAATCTGCAATTAGGGCTGTTCAGTTGTATGAATTATGATTAAAGTGAATTTAGTTAATAACAACGAGGAAACGGTATGCTGTATATCTTCGATATGGGTAATGTGATTATTGATATCGACTTTAATCGTGTTTTTGATAAATGGTCAGAGCTGAGCGGTACGCCTTCTGAGCAGATCAAATCACGGTTTACTTTTGGGAATATCTTCCAACAACATGAGTGTGGCAAAATTTCAGATATTGAATTTGCTGAAATGCTATGCGAAGAACTCGGCATTACACTCAGTTTTGAAGAGTTTGCGGAAGGCTGGCACGCTATCTTTATGTCGGTGCGCCCAGAAGTTATTGATATAATGGAGCGCCTACGTGAGCAAGGGCATCGTGTTGTTGTTTTATCTAACACCAACCGCCTACACCTTGATTACTGGCCTGAACATTACCCTGAAATTGCAGCCTCCTCTGATTTCCTCTACCTATCTCAAGACTTGGGGATGCGCAAACCTGATCCAGCCATTTACCAATATGTTCTGGAATCTGAAGAGTTTGACGCGGCAGATGCCATATTCTTTGATGATGTTGAGGACAATATTAAGGCTGCCGAAGCGCTAGGTATCAAAGGTGTTCATGTCGTTAACAAAGACACTGTACCTGAATATTTTCGTACTTATGACTTCAACGCTGAAGTCGAATAATTAATGAGTTATCACCGTGGAGTAACCTAAACCGTTACTCCATATTTTTATAGAGTTACCATGATTGCATTAATACAGAGAGTCGCTCATGCAGCAGTTGTTGTGAATGAGCAAGTTGTTGGTCAAATCGGTTCTGGGTTACTTGTTTTACTCGGCGTTGAAAAAGATGATGACGAACAAAAAGCAAAACGGCTGTGTGAGAAAGTACTTGGTTATCGAATTTTTAGTGATGAACAGGGAAAAATGAACCTGAATGTTCAACAAGCTGGCGGTCATTTGTTAGTTGTCTCGCAATTTACATTGGCAGCAGATACGAAAAAAGGGATGAGACCCAGCTTTTCAGGGGGAGCAGAGCCTGCACGCGCTGAACAGCTATATGAATATTTTGTTGAACAGAGTCGCCAACAAGGTGTGATCACTGAAACAGGGCAATTTGCCGCGGATATGCAAGTCAGCCTGACCAACGACGGTCCTGTGACTTTCTGGTTGCAAGTCTGATTCAACTATTTAGGGGGAGACTATGTACCATCTGCGTGCACCTAAAGATGACGCTGAGTTTGATGCTTATTACCAGTTCCGCTGGGAGATGTTACGTAAACCCTTTAATCAGCCTCTTGGTTCTGAGAAAGATGGCTATGATCTTACTGCTTATCATCAAATGGTCGTTGATGATAAAAACCGTATTTTAGCGATCGGGCGGCTTTATATTAATGCCGATAATGAAGGTGCGATCCGCTTTCTTGCTGTTAATCCTGTGATGCAAGGTAAAGGTTTAGGTAAACTCATCTTGATGGCCCTAGAGTCCATTGCGCGACAAGAAAGTGTAAAACGCATTGTATCGAGTGTTCGGGAAGAGGCCGTTCCTTTCTTTAGTAAGATCGGCTTTGAAAGTCGTGGCCTTATCGCTGGTGAACTGAAAACACCCGTTCGCCACTATTTAATGATTAAACCGATTGAAACCCTCGATCAAATCCTCCATCGACCCGATTGGTGCGGCGAACTGCAACAAGCGTGGTATAAATATATCCCGTTAAGTGAAAAAATGGGTGTTCGTATTGAACAATATACAGGGAAAAAATTTATTACCACGATGCCTGAAGCGGGTAACCAAAACCCCCATGAAACAATTTTTGCAGGTAGCCAATTTTCACTGGCAACATTAACGGGATGGGGTTTGATTTGGCTACTCATGCAAGAGCACCAACTCGGTGGTGATATTGTCTTAGTGGATGCCAGCATTCGTTATAGCAAGCCTGTTAGTGGCAGGCCAACAGCCGTTGCCGATATGTCACATATGAGTGGCGACCTTGACCGTCTCGCAAGAGGAAGTAAAGCGAGAGTGAAACTTGAGGTAGCCGTCAGTGGCGCGAACAGTGAGGTTGGAGCAGTATTTAGTGGTGTCTATATGGTTTTACCGGTGGAAAAGACCATAAAATCATCTTGATGATAGCGATTGAGAGGCAGGCCAATGAGATGATTGGCCTGCCTTTCTATTATTGCGTAAGTAGCGCTGGGAGCTGATCGTTCGTTGGTAGAGAGCCCACAGGTTGTGACTCGGTAGGGGGCGCATCACTCTCAACAGAAGAGGTAACAACACCGTTCACCACAGTCCGATACATTTGCTTCCCTTGCAGTGGAGTAGCGACTAATTCACCATTTACGCTTTTTGCTAAGGATGGCGCTAATAAATCCCCTTGTAGTGATGTATCAAAATCGCCAATGACTTGAGGTGGAAAGCCTTGCCAGCCCCATTGATTTAGGACGGAAAGGTCGACATTCGTACCTGAAGCTCGCAGTAAAAATGGCACTTTTTTAGGTGACTGCTTCACCAATAGACCTACCTTCACAACCCCTTTATCAGTGCTGGCAGTTAATGAAGCCGCAGCAGAGGCTTGCCCACTTTGGCGTAAATCCATATAAGGCCGGCGTATCATAACTTGATTAACCGTTCCGCTATCTGCATTGAATGAGGCTTTACCACTCCAAATTCCCCACTGTTTTTGCTTAATAAGACTCACATTTTCTACGTTGCCACTGAGCGCAGTCAATTCGAATGGGAAACGAGAGTCGATATTCATAAGCAATGATTGAGATAGGGTAAATTGTTTGATAGTCAGCCCTGATAGCCAATTAGGAGAAGGTTGACTGAAAAATTGCAGCCAATTTTCAGGCAGAGTGTATAAAATACCGGCTAGTTTTGCGTCATTGAGGGTAAGGGTTTGGTCGTTACGTTGCCACACACCATTAAGGCTAAATACCCCTTTATAGTAATAACCTGAAAGCTTTTCAATGTTGAGGTTATCGCCCTGAATATTGAGATCACCAATCAGTGTATCGACCTGTTGATCCTTGATAACCAATTGATTAACAGTAAAGTTAATATGGCTCTTAGGACTGCTCCAACTTCCCCTCACCCAGTTGATATGGTCAATTTCAGTATTAAGCCCTGAGATTGCCCAGTCTTTACCTTGGAGATCAACATTAGTTAGCGCAACATTTTTTAATGAGATAGTGCGTTGGCTCTCGATTGCTTCACGCAATGAGTCAAAGGGAATGCTATTTTGCCAGCCAACTTTATCCATCGCTAAAGAATTAATGGTGATAGAACCGTCTGCTAATGCTTTTCCTGAGCCTGTGATGTAGCCATTATTAAGATAGCCGCTGGCATCGGTAAATTCAGTGAGATTCTCTTGAAGCTTCCCTGTGATTGCAACATTTTTTAAGGGCAATTCATTGATATCTAACTGTTTAGTGGTGAAGCGGAAATCACCATAACCAAACGGATGGTTTGTGGTTGGCTGCCATGGTGTGATGCCACCTGTGAACCCAGAAACTTGAAGGCGATTTTCTGCTTGGTTTAGCTGGATATTGCTATTTTCAAACTGGAGGATATTTGCACTCAATGGAATTGGCGTTGACGTTTCTGAGGTCGTCGCCGCTAAATTACCTTGCGTGATCACGAAGCGACGAATTGCGGTACCGCTAAACAGATTCCGCCAATTAACATCGACAACAATTTGTTTCGCATCCAGTGTCATGTCTTGATTACGCGAAGCGATTTTTACGTCTTGGAAAACAAATTCACCCGCATTCGAAAACTCATGCCCCATGATACCAACATCAATATCAAAATCGGTGAATTTACTTAAAAAATGGCTAGCGTAGGATGCACCCCAGCGTGTTTGCAACCCTGCATAGGTGAATATCACGGCGAGTAAGAACAGTAGCAGAAGCGCTATGATGAGCTTGGTTAACCACCTCATGGTTTATCTGCCCCTCCATAATTGGACTGATGGGTAAATGCGCTGATGGATAAATTATCAAGATAGAATACAGAATAACCGCCAGTGTATTCAACTCTGGCGGTAAATGACAGGTTACTTTTCGTGAGGGAAAATTAAATTCAGAACAATTGCGGTTAAACCCCCTGCGGCAATACCGGATGAAAAGAGTGTTTTCAGCCAATCAGGGGCAAATTGTAAAATAAGTGGCTGTTGTGAAACCCCCATACCGACCGCAAGCGATAAGGCGATAATCATAATTGCACGGCGGTTGAGGGGTTCACGGGAAACAATACGCACACCAGAAGCTGCAATCGTACCGAACATCACAATGGTGGCACCGCCTAAAACAGGCTCAGGAATTTGTTGAACAAAGCCGGCGACAGCAGGAAATACCCCTAATAGGATCAACATTAAAGCAACGATATAACCCACGTAGCGGCTTGCCACGCCAGTAAGCTGGATCACGCCATTATTTTGGCCAAAGCAGGAGTTAGGGAAGGTGTTAAATACAGCAGATACCATGGAGTTCAAACCATTTGCTAACACTCCGCCTTTAATTCGCTTCATATAAATGGGGCCGCGCACAGGTTGCTCGGAGACATCGGAGGTCGCGGTGATATCGCCAATTGTCTCTAAAGAGGTCACCATAAAAATGAGCATGAGTGGGATCAGCAAGTTCCAATCAAAGGATAATCCATAATAGAAAGGTTCAGGTATGGTGATCACGGATTGTGTGCTATCGGTGTCTTGGGTTGTGGGAAGCATATCCATCCACCAAGCCGCAAGATAGCCGATTGCCATAGCTATCACCAAAGAGGCGACGCGTAAGTAAGGGTTTTTTTGGCGATTGAGTAAAATAATGACAGCCAACACAATACCTGCCAGTAGCAAATAATCGGGGGAGCCAAAGGTATTATCAGTTATTGCGCTGTGCCCGCCACCAATAGAAGTCAGACCGACTTGGATCAGTGACAGCCCAATGATCATGACTACCACGCCAGATACTAATGGGGTAATCACTCGACGAGCTAAATGCAGAAAACGCGATAAAACAACTTCAGTGAGTGCTGCGACCAACAGTGTGCCAAACAGTGCCGCCATCATTGAGGGGATATCAGCGCCACCTTGTTTGAGTGCAACACCCCCCATAATTAAAGGTGCAACAAAGTTAAAACTGGTGCCTTGGATAGATAATAGCCCGGAGCCAACAGGCCCCCAAGCACGGATCTGAATTAAGGAAGCAATACCCGAAGCAAACAGTGACATACTGATAATGCGCTGTGTATCATGGGCGGGTAGCCCTAATGACTGGCAAATAAGCATTGCGGGGGTAATGACGGCCACAAACATGGCGAGAAGGTGCTGACCCGCAGCAAACAACGCCTGAGGGAGTGGTGGCCTATCTTCTAAACGGTAAATGAGTTCACTTTTTGGCTCGACTTCAACGGCCTGTCTTTGAGATGCTTCGGTGGTCATTTTGGTATTTCTCTGCCAACAAAAAACGCATTGTAAAGCGACCACGTAAAAAAGCAATCGTTTGCGCGAAAAATATTTCTTTATAGTTAGATAAGGAATGTCACATTTTTATATGTTTTAACTTGTGTTTATCTCCGATTTTTTTTCTAATTCAGGAACCTGCTTTTGGCGTTTTAAGGAAGAAATTAACGTCTTACTAGTTTTAAATAATATTAACAACAGACGAGGTACATAAATGTATCATCTCGATGTCTACGGTACGCTTGTGGCTGCTACCCTTGTGCTATTGCTCGGACGTAAGCTTGTAAAATCAGTTCCTTTCCTCGAAAAATATACTATCCCGGAGCCTGTTGCAGGCGGGTTGCTGGTCGCTTTTAGCTTATTGGTGATCAAGCAAGTATTTGATTGGAGCTTGTCTTTCGACCTTTCATTACAAGAACCTATGATGTTGGCATTCTTTGCCACGATTGGTTTAAACGCAAACTTAGCCAGCTTGAAAGCTGGTGGTAGAGCACTGTTTATTTTCATTTTTGTCGTTGTAGGTTTACTATTAGTACAAAATACGGTTGGTATTGCCTTAGCCGAATTACTTGGCCTTGACCCGCTAATGGGGCTGCTTGCTGGCTCTATCACTTTATCTGGTGGTCATGGTACAGGGGCTGCTTGGGGTAAAATCTTTACAGATAGCTATGGTTTCCAGAGTGCGACTGAAGTTGCGATGGCATGTGCAACATTCGGTCTTGTGCTTGGCGGGCTCATTGGTGGGCCAGTTGCACGTTTCTTAATCCGTAATATTCCAACGCCAGGCACTGCTGAAGATGATAAAGATGTACCAACAGCATTTGAGAAGCCGCAATCAGGCCGAATGATCACCTCTATGGTGTTGATTGAAACTATTGCATTAATTGCGATTTGTTTGATGGCGGGGAGTTTTATTGCTGGCTTACTGGCAGATACTGCCTTTGCACTTCCTAAATTCGTTTGTGTGTTATTTGTTGGGGTTATCTTA
Source organism: Providencia sp. PROV122 (assembly GCF_028482365.1). Taxonomy (NCBI): domain Bacteria; kingdom Pseudomonadati; phylum Pseudomonadota; class Gammaproteobacteria; order Enterobacterales; family Morganellaceae; genus Providencia; species Providencia sp. PROV122. The sequence continues at coordinate 36,911 of NZ_JAMPQI010000018.1, forward strand.
AGTAATAGCCTATCTTTAGCGGGCTTTTATCGCGTGTTTGACCGCGCGGTTTCTGTTGTTGGTAACGTTAGCCTTTCCCTATTCCTTGCGATGGCTCTGATGAGCCTGAAGTTGTGGGAACTGGCATCTTTAGCGATTCCTATGCTGATTATTTTGGCAGTCCAAGCCTGTGTGATGGCGGGTTATGCTATTTTCGTTACCTTCCGCGTGATGGGTAAAAACTATGATGCGGCGATATTGGCGGCAGGGCACTGTGGTTTCGGCCTAGGTGCAACGCCAACAGCAATCGCGAACATGCAAGCGGTCACGGACAAATTTGGTCCATCACACCTTGCATTCTTAGTTGTTCCAATGGTTGGCGCATTCTTTATTGATATCGTTAACGCGATTGTGATCAAACTATATCTAATGTTACCCGTATTCCCATCAGTGGCTGGATAACAGATAAAAAATATATAAAGGTAAATAGCAGGTATTGCCGTGAATTTATTCACGGCAATTTTCGTTTATAGGGTACAAAATGATGCAATTAGCGTGATGCGTGTAACAGGCTCAGCTGATTTAGCGCTGAAATTAGCGCATTTTCATAGTGGCAAAGTGTTTCAGGGTAAGAGGCATCACTGTTGGAAGGTGAGAAATTAACTTCAGAGAGTTTAATTTCTAAATGAGATTCTGTAGTACGCATATGAATGCCTTGCAACACTTGTTGCAACTGCTCCGCAGCTTTTCCTCCACCTCTATTGGCATAACTGACCATTAAGGCGGGTTTGTTGTTCCACTCTTTATACAAATGGTCTATCGCATTTTTTAGTGCAGCGGGATAGCCCCAGTTATATTGTGGGAAAACAAAAATATAAGCATCGGCTTCAGCGATTTTTTTGCTCCAAGCAATGGTATGCTCTTGGGTATATATTCCTTCGGCGGGGAGATAGGGCTCATCATCCATTGGTAAATGCCAATCTCTGAGATCAAGGATTTCAGTAGGGTATTTTTTCTCGGCGACATCCTTAACCCAGCGTGCTATCTGAGGTCCTATTCGTGTTTGTCGAACACTACCAATTAAGATTTGTATCTTCATGTTCCACTATCCCTTGTTGCTATGACTTTTAATTTTTACAATAAATATGAAGGTATTTATCGAGTTATGATTGAATTAAGCTTGGCTGTATTGCTCGCGTTCAGGTAGCCATCTTTCAATAATTAATTTGGCATTTTCAGGATAGTTCTGCTGAATATGGCGCGCGATACGTTGTACTTCAGGCAGCATATATTGGTCACGTAACAAATCGGCGACTTTAAAATCGACATTCCCCGTTTGCCGAGTACCTAATAACTCCCCGGGGCCTCTAATTTCCAGATCTTTTTGAGCAATAACAAAACCATCATTGCTATCACGCAGTACTTGTAACCGCTGTTTTGCCGTATGGGTCAACGGTGTTTTATAGAGAAGCACACAGTGGGAGGCGACTGCGCCGCGACCAACACGTCCTCTTAATTGGTGCAATTGGGCTAGGCCAAGCCGTTCAGGGTTATCAATGATCATTAAGCTCGCATTTGGAACATCAACACCCACTTCGATAACGGTAGTTGCAACCAGTAGCTGAATCTCATTATTTTTAAATGCCGCCATAATGCTTTGCTTTTCCGCCGGTTTCATGCGTCCATGTACTAATCCCACTTTCAATTCAGGTAGCGCTAATGCTAATTCATCACTCGTCGCTTGTGCCGCTTGTGCTTCTAATACATCGGAGTCATCAATCAAAGTACATACCCAATAGGCTTGGCGTCCTTCATCAATACAAGCTTGCCTGACACGTTCAATAATATCTTTACGCCGTGTATCTGGAATGGCGACTGTCGTTACCGGAGTTCGTCCAGGAGGCAGCTCATCAATGATAGAGGTATCCATATCGGCATAAGCGGTCATCGCCAGTGTGCGAGGGATAGGCGTTGCGGTCATGATAAGTTGGTGAGGATGAAAACCTTGTTGTTCACCTTTTTCACGTAGAGCGAGGCGCTGGTGAACACCGAATCGGTGCTGCTCGTCAATAATGACCAGTCCAAGAGCTTTAAACGTCACATGCTCTTGGAACAGGGCATGTGTACCAACAACCATACTCACTTCACCCTTGGCGATAGCCTCTTGTTGCTGCTCGCGCGCTTTACCTTTTTGTTTCCCTGCAAGCCAGCCCACATTGATGCCTAAAGGCTCAAACCATAATTTGAAGTTATTGGCATGTTGCTCAGCCAAAATCTCGGTGGGAGCCATTAAAGCCACTTGTTTGCCATTTTCAATGGCAGATAATGCAGCGAGAGCCGCGACCAGAGTTTTTCCTGAGCCAACATCACCTTGAATTAAGCGCATCATCGGTGCATCTTTAATCAGATCTTGCTCTATCTCGCCGACAACCCGTGTTTGTGCATGGGTTGGGGTAAACGGTAGGCTTGCCAAAAATTGGCTCTTTAATTGACCTGTGATCACCATTGGTTGAGCATAGAGGCGTTGGTGACCGGCTCGAATGGCTAACATGCTTAAATGGTGTGCGAGCAATTCTTCTAATATCAAACGTTTTTGAGCTGGGTGCTGCCCTTTCTCAAGCTCACTTAATGCCACATCAGGGGGGGGAGTATGCAAAAGGCGGATCGCGTCTGGGAGGCTGATTAAGCCACGACTAAGCTCTTCCGGTAGCAACTCTTTGATCTGCCCCCCTTCTAACAGCTTCAAAGCCTGTTCAATTAACTTTCTCAATGTTGCTTGTCTTACCCCTTCGGTTGTAGGGTAAACGGGCGTTAGGTTTTCTTGCAGTGAGATATTTGAGGTATCTTGGGACACTTTATATTCAGGATGAATAATTTCAGGCCCAGTATTGCCACGACGGACTTCACCATATGCAATAACATGGCGGCCTTCTGCTAAGCTATTTTTCATGGCAGCAGAAAAATTGAAAAAACGTAATGTTAAATTCCCTGTACCATCGGTAATTAAGCAGGTCATCATTCGCTTACGACCAAACACCACTTTTGTTTGGAGCACTTCACCAACGATAGTCGCGGTTGTGCCCGGTAAAAGATCGCGGATTTGGTAAAGGCGAGTATGATCTTCATAACGAAGTGGAAGATGCAGCAATAAATCTTGAACGGTATTTAGGCCTATCTTGCTTAATTTTTCCGATTGGCTAGCCCCTACGCCGTGTAGAGTCGTCAGTGAAATGGTATCAAGCAGCCCACTGTTCATTATTTCTTCCTTAACCTAACTGTCGTTTTTTCATTTTTTCGGTTAACTGCATCTGTGCCCACCAAGACTCTTCAGCCTCTATTTGCCCTTGTGCATTAATATAGGGGCGAGGTAGGCCTTTACGTTTGGCAACCTCTGCAAGGACGGGATAGCCACCTTCAAATAGCCACTGCTGCTGCTCTTGCTCAGAAAGAAGGCTGGTTTCTCGAGAATACATTCCCGCAAGCTGCCGTTGGCGTTGTGCTTCATAGAGGATCAAGGCGGAAGCCACAGAAACATTCAGAGACTGCACCATCCCTACCATTGGAATGATAATGTGCTTATCAGCAAGCTCAAGCGCCTTTGCTGATATCCCTTTTTTCTCTTGTCCCACCATAATACAGGTCGGCTGAGTATAATCAATTTCACGAAAATCGACGGCTTGTTCAGACAAATGGGTGACAAGCACTTGCATGTTTTGTGATTTTAATTGGCTAATAGCAGCCTCTGTTGATGGGTGTGAAATCACATTGACCCAACTGTTACTGCCCGCAGCAGAAGAGACAGAGAGTTTAACTTGTTGGTCAGGCCAAATAGCATGAATGGTATGGATACCAACGGCATCTGCACTACGTACGATCGCTGAAACGTTGTGGGGTTTGTGAACTTCTTCAAGGCATATGGTGAGATCGGGTTGCCGCATCGCCATCATTTGGCAAATGCGGCGATAGCGGCGTTCATTCATCGTTAATTACGGTTCCGGCTAACACGTAACACATCAGGCATGATCCGGATCTTACGCATCACGTTGGCTAATTGAACGCGATTTTTCGTCGTTAGGCGGATAAAGGCACAATAAACTCGCCCATCTTTTTCTTCGGTATTCATGCTCTGAATGCTTGAGTTAGCATCATTAATGGCAGCTGTTAAATTGGCAAGGGCCCCTTGATGGTTAATCATATCGACTTTGATTTCAGCAATAAAATCGGTATCGGTATCATTATCCCACTCTACAGCCATAAATTTGTCAGGCTCTTTTTGATAGCCACGGATGTTACGGCAAGACTCGTGGTGAATAACAAGCCCTTTACCGGGGCTGATATGAGCCACAATGGGGTCGCCTGGGATAGGGCGACAACATTTCGCAAAGGTAATAAGAACGCCATCAGCCCCTTTTATGGAGAGCTTATTGCGTGTCGTCACGACAGGCTCATCTTCAGGTGCAGTCTGTGGATTACTTTGCAAATTACGCGCCACAACAACGCTCATCGCATTACCCAAACCAATTTCAGCAAGTAAGTCATCAATTGAATTGAGCTTCATGCGTGCTAATTCAAGATCGATATTCGCTTGTGGCACATCGTTGAGTTTACAACCCGCCCCGAGCGCATGATTCAATAGGCGACGGCCCAAATTGATGGAATCTTCTCGTTTAAGGTTCTTTAATAATTGGCGGATTTTCGCGCGCGCTTTTGAGCTGACAACAAAATTGAGCCAAGCTGCATTCGGTCTTGCACCAGGGGCAGTGATAATTTCAACCGTTTGACCACTGGTGAGTGCCTGAGAAAGTGGGTAAGGTTGGCGATCAACCCGAGCACCTACGCAAGCATGACCGATATCCGTGTGGACGGCATAGGCGAAATCGACCGGGGTTGCGCCTGTCGGTAATTCAACAATACGGCCTTCCGGTGTGAACACATAAATTTCATCAGGAAAGAGGTCAGACTTAACACTCTCGATAAATTCAAAAGAGCTTCCCGCACTTTGTTGTAGTTCAAGTAAACTTTGCATCCAGCGTTGAGCACGAACTTGAGCGGTAGTGCCTTGTTCGCCTTGCTCTTTATATGCCCAATGGGCTGCAACCCCCATTTCAGCCATTTGATCCATGTCTTCAGTGCGAATTTGCACTTCAACGGGAACACCATGTGGGCCGATTAATGACGTGTGCAGTGATTGGTAACCATTGGCTTTGGGGATGGCAATATAGTCTTTAATACGACCGGGACGCGGTTTGTAGAGGTTATGCATCTGCCCGAGGACGCGGTAGCAGGTATCAACATCTTTTACGATCACCCTAAACGCATAAATATCCATAATGGAATGGAAACGCTGCTCTTTAAGGTGCATTTTACGATAAATAGAGTAAAGATGTTTTTCTCGGCCACTGACTAGGCAGGGAATACCCGCTTCAGTAAGGCGACCATCAATTTCAGAGAGGATTTTTTGGATCATCTCTTTACGGTTGCCACGGGCGGCTTTGACCACTTCTTTAATAACGCGATAACGGTTTGGATATAACGCCTCAAAGCCCAGCTCTTCTAGCTCAGTTTTGATGTGGTGAATACCTAACCGGTGCGCAAGAGGGCTGTAGATTTCCAGCGTTTCTCTTGCAATGCGCCGACGCTTATCAGGCCTAAGCGACCCAAGCGTGCGCATGTTATGAGTGCGGTCTGCCAGTTTTATCAAAATGACGCGAATGTCTTTAACCATCGCCATGATCATTTTGCGGAAGTTTTCTGCTTGAGCTTCTTTTTTGTCGCGGAAGTTGAGTTTATCTAATTTAGACACACCTTCAACAAGCCCCGCAACTATGGTGCCAAATAGCTCTTCTATATCCTGAAATGTCGCAGGAGTATCTTCAATGACATCATGAAGTAGCGCTGCCATTAATGTTTCATGATCCAAACGCATTTGGGCAAGAATACAGGCCACAGCAACGGGATGAGTAATATAAGGCTCACCACTTGAACGGGTTTGTCCTTCATGGGCATCCCGTGCGACAACATAGGCTTTTTTCAGTAATTCAATCTGTTCTTCGGGAAGATACTTCTGAATTACTTGATTTAGGCTCTCAAACAGATACAAGGCAGACCCACCTTAGTAATTAGCGACGACCTTCAGCGATAGCAGAAACTGCTTGCATTTCAGCCGCTTCTTGCTCCTGCTGTTCTTGACGTTCACGTACATCCAGTATGTGACCGTTAATTAAACCTTCTTCTACTTCACGTAGTGCGATAACTGTATATTTATCGTTTTCTTCAGGAACTAAAGGATCTTTACCGCCAGTTTGCAACTGACGAGCTCGACGAGCCGCGACCAGTACAAGGTCAAAGCGGTTACCAATTTTTTCTACAGCGTCTTGAACCGTTACGCGTGCCATAAATGTGCTACTCCAAAAGAAATAAAAAAATGACCTGATATGATACTGAAACTATGCTCAGTCTGCCAGTAATTTGCTGATTAAAGCATCATGTCGCTGGACTTGGCGCTCCAATCTTAAGCGTTCGCTGCGAATAATCGATTGCAAATCGCTCAATGCGGTATTGAAATCATCATTTACAATGAGATAGTCGTACTCATTGTAATGTTCAATTTCGCCAACAGCTTGTGACATGCGTTTCTCAATGACCTCATCGCTGTCTTGGCCACGACCTCGCAAACGGCGATAAAGCTCATCTTTTGATGGCGGTAGTATAAAGATACTACGTGCTTCTGGCATGGCGGCACGAATCTGTTGCGCACCTTGCCAGTCAATATCGAGAAAAACATCAACCCCACTTTTGAGGACTTCTTCAATGATCGGCCGTGAAGTACCATAGTAGTTGCCAAAGACACAGGCATGCTCTAAGAACTCATTATTTTCGACCATTGCCAAAAATTCAGTTTCGGATACAAAGAAATAGTGCTCACCATGAACTTCACCGGGGCGTGCAGCTCTTGTTGTATGAGAGACTGAAACTTGAGTGTCATACAACGGTTGTGTTTTCAACAACGCCTGGATCAGGCTGGACTTACCTGCACCGCTTGGCGCAGAAACAATATATAATGTGCCTTGTATCATGATGGTTTCTTGAATAATCGAGGGTTAAACATAAATGATAATGATAAACCCCACATAGTATACACGGACTTACACCAACATGCAGCGTTATCAATCAAGCATGAAGCATGCCTGTTTCTCTTTAAGCTGCCATATTCTTGATGATATTCATTAACGCGAACGGCAAACGGCAGTGCGCTGATAGCGATTCATTTCTTATTGCATCTCAAATTATCTAGAGTATACAGCGCAATTTATTTAAGAAATAGATGAATTGCGAAGCCGTTCCAGAAAATATTTTTTTATTGATGCAAAATACACTCTTTTTGCGAAATGTTTTGCAGAAGTATCGAAATTAAGCTGATAGTTTTGGATTATCGCGTCAGGATCGATGTGCAATCTGAAGGGATAACTAAAGGAATAAGGACAGCTTATGCAAAAGGGATTTGTTCAGGAAAAAAGAGGGCAGGCTGCTCAATACGTCTTTGTGGTACTGAGTTTTTACTGTAGCTATGTGTCAGCCGATGCAACACGGCTTTTTTATCCCCACCAATGCTCAACATTGAGTCAGGATGAGTTAAAAAAAGAGAGCCAGAAATTGGGCGAGCAGTTGCAGCAATGGAACCGTCTATACCGTTTATCGGGAAGTAGCCCCGTAACAGATGAAACATATGATCAACTGCTGAATACATGGCAACAATGGCAAAAGTGCCAAAATTTGTCTGGGCAATTACCGCCTATCCATTTGCCACCTCATTCGCGCACAGCCAAGCATCCTATTGTGCATACGGGCTTAAAAAAATTAAATGAAGTGGATATTGGAAAATGGATAGATACACGGGAGGAGGTCTGGCTACAACCGAAGGTTGATGGCGTTGCCATTTCGTTGGTTTATCAGCAAGGGAAATTGGTTTCAATGATCAGTCGTGGAAATGGTATTGAGGGGCTTGAATGGCGTGATAAAGCGGATTTTATTCCAGCTATCCCCAAGCAACTACCGACATCACAACCACAGCTTATATTACAAGGAGAGCTATTTTGGCGGCTAAAAGATCATAGGCAACAAGCCAGTGGTGGGGTTAATGCCAGAAATCAAGTTGCAGGGTGGTTAATGCGCAAAAGTAAGCCTGTAACCCCTGAGGCCAATATTGATGTCTTTATTTGGGCATGGCCAGAGGGAGTGGGGAAAGCCGAAGAGCAATGGCGGCAACTGGCAAATTTAGGGTTTCCACTTACTCAGCAATATAGCCATAAAGTCACGACTATGGCGCAAGTGAAAAAATGGCAGTCCTATTACTATCAACAGCCGATGCCTTTTGCGACAGACGGTATTGTACTTAAGTCATTTCCAACGCCACGGGTAGCGGCATGGCAAGTGAATCACAACAGTTGGTCTGTAGCTTGGAAGCATCCTTATGCTCGAATCGCCTCAAAAGTGACTGACCTCCATTTTCGCGTGGGGAGAACGGGGGCTGTGAGTGTGGTGGCGGAAATTGAACCTGTTGAACTAGATAGTAAAAAGGTGAGTCGGCTCTATTTAGGCTCATTGAAATCATGGCAGAAAAAGGATCTGCTGGTTGGTGATACTATTCAAGTGGCACTAGCGGGGCATGGTATTCCAAAACTTGAATCGGTAATTTGGCGCCTTCAACAACGCACCTACCCTGACTTATCTCAGTTTAAGCAGTTTCACGCTTTAAGCTGTTTTGTAATGACTCCTCAGTGTGAGCAGCAGTTTGTTGCTCGTTTAAATTGGCTAGGCAAGCAATTGAAGATAAAAGGAATTAGTGAAGCTACTTGGCGTGAATGGGCAGAACATTACCATCTGAATAAGCTGACAACATGGTTATCTCCAAGTTGGCAAACCAGTCTACCCAATACTAAAAAAACCAAGAAAATCATTGAGCAATTTAGGCTGGTGGGGCAGCAACCACTCATGAATTGGCTAAAAGGCTTAGGGATCCCTTTAAAAGATAAACATTTATCATTAATTACAGAATTAAGCCTATTAAATAATACGCTTTTTTTAGAGGGGTTAGGTTTGTCTATCATACAAAAAACAAAGCTTAATCAATGGCTTTCAACACCGGATATCAAAGAGATATTTCAGGTTATTGATGAGATAAGAAACGGGCCATCAATCTAACCGCTTGATGGCCTAAATCGTTAGTCTTGGCTTTCGTAGTTAAAAATGGGTAACCCTAAGCGATAACGTATGGCGATGAGCCGTGCGCTTAGCCCCGCGATGAGGGTAATAATAACGACGATGTCTTGTGGTAGTGGGGTATATAAAAGCCCAATATACAGCCATGCAGCGGCAAATGAGACGCCAGCATAAACTTCTTTTTGGAAAACGAGGGGGATGGTGTTACATAGCATGTCACGAAGGACACCGCCAAATACTCCGGTAATTACAGCAGCAATCGCGGCAATCACTGGGCTATAATTCATATCAAGGGCTATTTGGGCACCTAGAATTGAGAATACAATAAGGCCTATCGCATCTAAAATTAGAAACAAACGACGTAAATGTTTCATCATTGGTGCGATCCAAATAGTAACGATAGCGGCACCGGCGACTGTCAAGATATATTCGGGGTTTTGAACCCAACCTAATGGATAGTGCCCAAGTAAGACATCGCGCACAGAGCCTCCGCCAATGGCGGTCGCTGAGGCAATAATAATAACGCCGAAAACATCCATTTTACGGCGACCAGCTGCGAGGGCGCCTGTCATGGCCTCAGCGGTAATACCAATAATATAAAGAACACTTAATAACATAATGATTCTATTCGACACTAAAGTGATTGCTAAAGGGTAATATTACTTATAGAAATTCTCGACTGAGATTTTCTAGTGCCTTACAAAATAGATTAGTTAAAGTAATCCGATAGCCCATATTAAGAGATGTCAAAGGATAACAGATTGAACGGCAAATTACCTTATAAAGAAACTCAAATAACGCACGATAAGCGAAGTCATCAACTTACAAATATTAATGTTTGGACAGCGGATAGCCAATGGATAGCTTATGATGTTCGCCCTAGTCCGAGTTCATTTACTGGGTTGACCATAGAAAAAATTCATATTGAGCGTCAGATGCCATGTGAAATCTATCGCGCTAATCATGGTGCGCATGTGGGTGTTGTGACGGTAAGTGCTGAAGAGCCGCCTCGTTATGCCTTTATTCATGGCCCTGAATTTCCTGATGAGCAGTGGCAATACGATTTTCATCATCGCAGAGGCGTATACGTTAGAGATGATAAATTAGGAGAGGCGCATTCAATTGATGCCATGTGTATTACTCCACCTTATCTTGCAGGAGCATTAAGAGGAGGAACACATGTTCATGTCTTTAGTCCTGATGGTAAGTGGTTAAGTTTTACTTATAACGACCATGTTATGCATGAAAGAGATATTCGGTTAGATCAACGTAATGTTGCTATCGCTGTTCCTATCAAAGCAGTCAATGTGGAGCCGAAAGGTCATCAACGTGAGTATAGCGGGGAATATTTCTGCTGTGTTATTTCCCACACAACCCCAGAGCCGATTCTTGGCAGTCATCAAATCAGCCGAGCCTACGAAGAAGGTTGGATTGGGCAAAAAGGGTATTTATCAGATAATGGGCAGTGGCAAAGCAGGGCAATCGCGTTTATTGGTGATACTCACTCGCTTGATGGTGAAATTATTCCTGAAATCTTCATCGTTGACCTGCCCGAGGATGAGAATGCTTTTATGCAACAAGGTGATTTCCCGCTGCAAGGCACGGATTCTCGGCTACCTTTTCCCCCTAAAAATATTCAACAACGTAGGTTGACATTTACCCATGAGCGGCAATATCCAGGGCTGGCGAAACAACCAAGGCACTGGTTACGTTCATCGCCTGATGGCCGTTTTATTGCCTGTTTAATGAAGGATGATAATGGCGTTGTTCAGTTATGGTTAGCCAGTACATCGACAGGAAGTCTTAAGCAAATTACACAGTGTTCCTCATCTATCCAATCTGCCTTTAGTTGGGATAGTCAGGGCAAGCATATTGCCTTTATTTGTGATAACAGCGTGATGCGTTGCAATGTGATTTCAGGTGAATTAGAAAGATTGACGGTGCGAAGTGCAACCGCTCCCGTTGCGGACGCCGTTGTGTTTTCACCTGATGACCGTTTGATTGCTTTTATGCGTGATGACACAAAGGGGTATAGGCAAATTCATATTGTAGAAACAGGTTTAGGATGCTAAATCGCATGCTAGGTAACCACCTAGATAAAGTAAGAGAGAAGAGGCGAAAGTGCCTCTTCTCAATACTCGAAATATAATTAATTAGCTAGTGTTTATAGTGTTAATTAATTATATCTTAGTAATTTATTCGGTGATTTAATCATTATTAAATCGTGTTAATTAGAATAACACTGAAAAAATTATGCAAATAAAGAGTAAAACAAAGAGTAATTAATTATAAAATTAATACTCATTAACTGAATATGTTACTTGTAACAAATACGCTATTCTAGATTGCTCTCTAAAGAGTCTGGGTGGTTATTTATTTGGGTATTAGCTTGTTTATCGAGTGCTTCAATACGCTTTTTAGGTGAACTCTCTTCAGAGTTACTATCAGATTTCACATAATCTAAGGGAATAAGCAATGTGTCCATTACCGCGGTAAAGGGTAAATCAATCGCTAATAGTGGGCGCATAACCCAGCCAGTATCTTTATCTTTAATCATTTCGATACTGTTTTTAGAGCCGGGGTAATAACCGTCAGAAGGCCCTGCATGAGTCATAATGCTTGAACAACCTGAAAGTATTAATGGTGTAAAACATATCAATATTCTTTTTAGCAATAGTCCAGCCATATAGTCCATTTAACCTATGTTTTAAATTTATTATCTTTCCCTGTGACAATAATAGCTAAAAATCAAAAATTCACAATCACAGCATAATATGAATTGTTGAATTTGTATTATAAAAATTGATAACTGTCTAAACAAATGATCTATTTTGTTACCAATATTAACTAATATCATTGAATGTTTAATACGTATATGTATTGGCATCAATCGGTGAGCTAATCTCTTTTTCATAAATGACGAACTGTGGACTAATGCACATATTACTTTGTTTTTATTTGACATAATCGATTCAGTTGTACGTTTTATCGTCTTTCACGTTACGCTTTGTAAGTGACTTTTCGTCAAAAGGATAGCGGTCTATGAGTGAATTAGCTCTTACTGTGAGTTTGTTGGCGTTAGCTGCTGCACTTGGTTTATGGATAGGTAATTGGAAAATCCGTAATGTTGGCCTTGGGATCGGCGGGGTATTATTTGGCGGTATTATTGTCGGCCATTTCGCACAAAGCTATGGTTTACAACTCAATGGTCACATGCTGCATTTTATTCAGGAATTTGGCTTGATCCTGTTTGTTTATACTATCGGTATTCAAGTGGGGCCAGGTTTCTTCTCATCATTGCGTGTTTCTGGATTAAAACTAAATGGCTTTGCTTTATTAGTTGTTGTATTAGGTGCTGTAGTAACCGCGGTTATCTACAAATTAGCCAATATTCCGTTACCAATTATTTTGGGGATTTTTTCTGGTGCGGTCACGAATACGCCTTCTTTAGGTGCAGGCCAGCAAATACTCACTGACTTAGGCTCGGACCCTGCGCTGGTTGGGCAAATGGGAATGGGATATGCCATGGCTTATCCGATGGGCATATGTGGTATTTTGCTAGTAATGTGGTTGATCCGTATCATTTTTAGGATCAGTGTTGATAAAGAAGCCGCAGCTTTTAGCAGCCAGAATGTGCATCAGCGAGAAACATTGCAAACGATGAATATTGCGGTTCGCAATACCAACTTAGATGGCTTGATGATGCAAGATATTCCTTTATTAGGAAGTGAGGATATTGTTTGCTCAAGATTGAAAAGAGGCGAAATGCTTATGGTGCCTCAGCCTACAACGGAAATTCAATTAGGCGATTTACTGCATGTGGTTGGGCAAAAAGAAGACCTTAATAAAGTCCGTTTAATTCTTGGTGAGGAGGTGGATGCATCATTATCGACATCTGGCTCAATACTTCACTCTGTTCGTGTAGTAGTAACAAATGATTCAGTATTGAGTAAACGTCTACGTGATCTGAACTTAAAACAGAAATATGACGTGGTGGTCACTCGACTAAATCGAGCAGGGATTGAGCTTGTGGCGAATAATAATTCAGTACTGCAATTCGGTGATATTCTCAATATTGTGGGAAGGCCTGAGTCTATTGAAGCCGTTAGCGCATTGCTTGGCAACGCCAAACAAAAACTACAGCAAGTACAAATGCTACCTGTGTTTATTGGTATAGGTCTTGGTGTTGTGTTGGGGTCGATACCTCTTTTTATTCCGGGTTTCCCCGCTGCATTAAAACTTGGGCTGGCAGGTGGACCATTGGTCATCGCACTGATTTTAGGGCGTATAGGCACCATAGGGCGTTTATATTGGTTTATGCCGCCTAGTGCTAACCTTGCATTACGGGAGCTCGGTATTGTGATGTTCCTTGCTGTGGTCGGTTTAAATTCAGGCGGTGGTTTTATTGATACCTTAGTTAAAGGTGATGGGCTAACTTGGATCGGCTACGGTTTATTAATCACCTTTGTTCCGTTATTTATTACTGGTCTTATCGCTCGGATCTTCGGCAAGATGAATTACCTCAGCCTGTGTGGTGTGCTGGCAGGTTCAATGACAGATCCACCAGCACTGGCATTTGCTAACAATATTCATTCAACCAGTGGGGCACCGGCTCTCTCTTATGCAACCGTCTATCCTTTAGCGATGTTTTTACGCATTATTTCACCGCAGCTATTGGCGATTTTATTTTGGACATTGTGACGATAGTTGCTAAAAGTGATGATGGGCGAGAAGGGTATTTAGATATATAGAGGTAAAAATGGTGTTTATTCAAACGATGAATAATCTAAAAAGATGGTTTAATACAGTTGAATGATATTCGTAATGTAATATTTGATTACGGAGTTCTCGCTAATTTTTAGCCCTTTTAATTCATAGAAGGGCTTTTTTTTTATTTTTAGGGTATCAGGTATCTATTAACCGTGTTAGTTAACCAGTCATCCTTGATATACAAGGATGACAACAAGCTAACGACAGGAACATCTAACATTCGACAGTTTGATAAGCCAATTCTAATTCTTCAGCAAGAATAGCAATACCTTTCTCGATTTTTTCTGGCTCTGGCACATAATTCATACGCATACATTGATGTGCATGTGGCCAGTTTTCTTCTAGACCAGGGAAAAAGTAATGCCCCGGAACCATTAAAACACCGCGTTTTTTTAGTCGTTGATAGAGTTCTAAGCTAGTAATCGGCAAATCTTTGAACCATAACCATAAGAAAATAGCACCTTCAGGCTTATGGATCAGACATTTATCTTCAGGAATATAACGACGGATAATGCGGATAACCTCTTCTACACGTTGTTTATAGAAGGGGCCAATAACATTTTTTGATAAAGAAATCAGATCATCCCGCTGCAACATTTCCAACGCTAATGCAGGGCCAACACTACCCGGTGCAAGGCTAATAATGCCGTTCATGTTACTCACCGCTTCAATGATCTCTTCATTCGCGATGATAATACCGCAACGAGTACCGGGTAACCCTAGCTTAGACAAGCTCATACACAGAATGACATTCTCATTCCAAAATGGCGTCGCTTCACTAAAAATAATGCCAGGGAAAGGAACTCCATAAGCGTTATCAATGAGTAATGGAATGTTGTGTTGCTTTGCCAGTTTATCAAGGTGCTCCACTTCCTCATCGGTTATCACGTTACCGGTAGGGTTTGTTGGGCGTGAAACACAGATAACACCAATATCATCAGTTACTTCTAATGTATTAAAATCAACGTGATATTTAAATTGACCATTCGGTAAATATTCAATTTGTGGCTTATTTGCCACAAATAGATCGTCATCTAGCCCTGAATCGGCATAGCCAACATATTCGGGGGCTAGTGGGAATAGAACCTTACGAGTGATGCCATCTTCAAAACGACCAGCAAGCAAGTTAAATAGGTAGAAAAACGCGCTTTGGCTGCCATTGGATAGGGCAATATTTTTGGCGCTAATATTCCAGCCTAGTTTTGCTTTTAGGGTTGCTGCTAGCGCTTTCAACATGGCATCTTTACCTTGTGGACCGTCATAGTTACACAAAGTATCCGTTAATTTACCGTTGGCGCACATTTCTGCTAATAGTGTTTGGAAATAGGCATCCATCTCAGGGATATGAGCAGGGTTCCCACCACCCAGCATAATTGCACCGGGAGTTCTCAAGCCATCATTCAAGTCTTTCATTAATGTTGATATACCTGAATTTTGTGCGAATTTATTACCGAATTTAGAAAATATCATCTCATTTATTCACATATGTTAAGTAGGTTGTTAATGGAATTTAAAAACATACTCTGCTCGACAAGAGAGTTCAACAGCTTCAATCAATATAGCATTGATACAAAATACTGCTTTTTTATTAACTTCTGGGCTGATATTTGTAAAAATTGGTTAAAATATGGTGAATGTTGCTTTTGATAATGGGGGTGATGCCGATTCATTCTGATTTATTTATATTGGCAACAATCTTTTAAATGGTCATTAATCATGCCTGTCGCTTGCATAAAAGCATAACAAGTAATGGAACCAATAAACTTAAATCCACGTTTTTTAAGTGCTTTGGATAAACGTTTTGAAAGCTCTGTCTCTGTGGGAACTTGAGTGTGAGACTGCCACTGGTTGACGATAGGTTTGCCACCCACAAATTGCCATAAAAATGTTGAGAAATCCTCGCCGTTTTCAGCCATTTTTAAATAAGCCTTTGCATTAGCAATAATCGCGTTAATTTTAGCGCGGTTCCGAATGATACGAGGATCCTGCATTAAGCTGTCAACATCTTGTTCACTCATCATGGCAATTTTTGCAGGATCAAACTGATGGAACAGTATGCGATAATCTTGGCGTTTTTTTAAAATGGTGTACCAAGAAAGCCCAGCTTGTTGACCTTCTAAGCAGATCATCTCAAATAGCTGTTGGTTATCCTTTGTTGGCTTCCCCCATTCATTATCATGGTAGGCAATATATTCTGGGTCTTGATTTACCCAATGGCAACGAATTGGCGATGAATTCATTTTGTCTCCTTTCAAGGGGGCAAAGGCTTATATGCCTTATTTATACTGTATAAATGTCCAGTTTAAAAGAGACAAAATAAAGTTTTTTTATTTATAGGGCAAATAGACGTAGATTCAATGCTGTATATCTGGCGGTCAAAGGGTATACTGACATACTTTCATTAAATCATATGTATCGCGTGCGGATCTAACATGCAAAAGTTTGATACCAAAACCTTCCAAGGTCTTATCCTGACATTGCAGGATTACTGGGCGCGCCAAGGCTGCACCATTGTTCAACCACTGGACATGGAAGTCGGCGCAGGAACATCTCATCCAATGACGTGCTTGCGTGCGTTAGGGCCTGAGCCAATTGCGGCGGCTTATGTTCAGCCTTCTCGTCGTCCTACTGATGGCCGTTACGGTGAAAACCCAAACCGCCTTCAACATTACTATCAGTTTCAAGTGATCATTAAGCCATCACCTGACAATATTCAAGAACTTTACCTCGGCTCATTGAAGGAATTGGGAATTGATCCCACCGTTCATGATATCCGTTTTGTTGAGGATAACTGGGAAAACCCAACACTAGGCGCTTGGGGTCTAGGCTGGGAAGTGTGGCTAAATGGTATGGAAGTCACTCAGTTTACTTACTTCCAACAAGTTGGCGGGCTGGAATGCAAGCCTGTAACGGGTGAAATTACCTACGGTCTTGAACGCCTTGCTATGTATATTCAAGGTGTTGATAGCGTTTATGACCTTGTTTGGTGCGATGGCCCACTCGGTAAAACGACCTATGGTGATATTTATCATCAAAATGAAGTTGAGCAGTCAACCTATAACTTTGAATATGCTAATGTCGATTTTCTTTTCAAATGCTTTGAAGAGTATGAGAAAGAAGCTCAATATTTACTGTCACTAGAAACACCACTGCCGCTACCGGCTTATGAGCGCATTTTGAAAGCGGCTCATACATTTAACTTACTGGATGCTCGTAAAGCAATCTCAGTGACAGAACGCCAGCGTTATATTCTACGTATCCGTACCCTAACTAAAGGGGTTGCCGAAGCTTATTATGCTTCCCGTGAGGCGCTCGGATTCCCTATGTGTCACAAGAATTAAGAGGCTGTCATGACTCAACAGACTTTCCTAGTGGAAATCGGCACAGAAGAGTTACCGCCGAAGGCTCTTCGTTCATTAGCTGAATCATTTGCGGCAAACTTTACGGCTGAATTGGATAGCGCGGATATTGCACACGGTGAAGTTAGCTGGTTTGCAGCACCTCGCCGTTTGGCCTTAAAAGTCGCTGCTCTTGCAGACTCATCACCTGACCGTGAAGTTGAAAAACGCGGCCCTGCGATTTCTGCTGCTTTTGGCGCTGACGGTCAACCAACCAAAGCTGCTGAAGGGTGGGCTCGTGGTTGCGGTATTTCCGTTGACCAAGCCGAGCGTTTAAAAACGGATAAAGGTGAATGGTTACTTTATCGCGCTCAAGTAAAAGGCGTAGCAGTTAGTGAATTGTTGGTCGATATGGTAAGCCGTTCTCTGGCTAAGTTACCCATTCCAAAACTCATGCGTTGGGGCGATAAAGAGACGCATTTTGTGCGCCCTGTCCACACCGTAACCTTATTATTGGGTAGCGATGTTGTTGACGGTGAAGTGCTAGGCATTAAGAGCGGTCGTACAATCCGTGGTCACCGTTTTATGGGTGAATCAGAGTTTACGATTGATCATGCAGACCAATATCCGGCGATCTTACGTGAACGCGGCAAAGTCATTGCTGACTATGAAGAACGTAAAGCCGTCATCAAAGCTGATGCTGAAAAAGCCGCGCTCGCCCTTGGTGGGAAAGCGGATTTAACCGACAGCTTACTAGAAGAAGTTGCTTCATTAGTTGAATGGCCTGTCGTATTAACTGCAAAATTTGAAGAGAAGTTCTTAGAAGTACCTGCGGAAGCATTGGTTTATACCATGAAAGGGGATCAGAAATATTTCCCTGTTTATGACAATGCTGGCAACCTGATGCCAAATTTCATTTTTGTGGCGAATATTGAATCTTCAGACCCACAACAAATTATCTCCGGTAATGAAAAAGTGGTACGTCCTCGTTTGGCGGATGCGGAGTTTTTCTTTAAAACTGACCGTAAACAACGTCTTGAAGATAATTTACCACGTTTGGAAACCGTTCTGTTTCAACAACAGCTTGGCACATTGCGTGATAAGACTGACCGTTTAGAAGCCTTATCAGGTTGGGTTGCAGCGAAGATTGGTGCAGATGTTAATCATGCGACTCGCGCGGGTTTGTTGGCAAAATGTGACCTGATGACCAATATGGTGTTTGAATTTACAGACACTCAAGGCGTGATGGGGATGCACTACGCACGCCATGACGGTGAATCAGAAGATGTTGCATTAGCACTGAAAGAGCAGTATCAACCTCGTTTTGCAGGGGATGCGTTGCCGTCTACTGATGTTTCAGCGGCACTTGCCTTAGCCGAGAAAATGGACACCTTAGCCGGTATTTTCGGCATCGGTCAGCATCCGAAAGGTGATAAAGACCCATTTGCACTGCGTCGAGCTGCATTAGGCGTGTTACGCATTATTGTTGAAAAAGGCTATCAGCTTGATCTCGTTGAAATGACAGAAGAAGCCGTCCGCCTTTACGGTGATAAACTCACTAACAAAAATGTAGTGAATGATGTTGTTGAATTTATGCTTGGCCGCTTCCGTTCTTGGTATCAAGAGCTTGGCTATAGTATTGATACGATTCAAGCGGTGTTAGCGCGCCGTCCAACGTCACCAGCCGATTTTGATGCACGTGTGAAGGCTGTGACTCACTTCCGTACATTGGAAGATGCAGAAGCTTTAGCGGCAGCCAATAAGCGTGTTTCGAACATCTTGAGTAAATCTAATGAGAAACTGGCTGATAAAGTTCTCGCATCTGTGCTAAAAGCACCACAAGAAGTGAAGTTGGCTACACACCTTGTTGTATTACAAGAAAAACTAGAGCCAATGTTTGCTGAGCGTAATTATCAAGATGCCTTAGTTGAGTTGGCTTCTTTACGTGAAGTTGTGGATGCATTTTTTGCTGATGTTATGGTTATGGATGAAGATGAAGCGGTACGTATTAACCGTCTAACTCTGCTTAGCCAATTACGTGATTTGTTCTTGAAAGTTGCAGATATCTCATTGCTACAATAAATCGTGAACAAGTGATGGTATTGACTAAAAATATCATTTATTAATCTTTATAAGCCCTTGCAGGATAAGATCTTGCAAGGGCTTAATGTTGTCTTATAGGGGCGATTAGTTAAAAAACCCTATCAAGTTGATGGTTTTATCAGCATACAAACAAATTTAGTGAAAAATGGGTTGACGGGAAGGGCGCTCAACAGTATGATTCACACCGTTTTCGGCGAGTAGCGCAGCTTGGTAGCGCAACTGGTTTGGGACCAGTGGGTCGGAGGTTCGAATCCTCTCTCGCCGACCAGATTCCAGAACCCCACCTCATATGAGGTGGGGTTTTTTGCATTTACACATCAGCAAACATTTCACACAGTAATTTTTCTCATCATCCAAATACTGATTCTGGTGGCATGGTTTTTGTCTAACTTACCAACATGCGCTTTCAGAGTAACTTTGTTGTCCTTTCTCGTCATAATCTGTTGTTATGTTCATTAACGTTGTTTTCTTGAGTGTAATGAAAAGCATGATGTAGTCGCGAGTTGTTTATTACCTATCAATGGATTTTTCATAACAAGGAACCTGTTAATGAAAACAGCACCAACACTGTTTATTTTGTTATTTTTACTGTTCAACTATCTGCCTTGTTATGCCAATAGGCAGCTTGATTTTGCGGTGAAATCACCATCAACGCCCTGTATTGCGATTCACCAAGTTCATTTCTCAACATTGGCACTATTTCCGTTAATTACCTCGAGTGATATCAATAAATGGAAACAGGGCGTTGAAGGGAGATGTGTTAGTGAGGAAGGGCTATTGCGCTATGCAGACTTTCTTAACGCACAGTTGGCTGAGGTAGGATATATCACATCGTCTATTCACTACCCAGAGCAAACTTTGTTATTTGGTGTGTTGCAGGTTGAATTAGTCGCGGGGAAGCTCGGTAGTATTGAGTATCAAGATAGTGCTAGCCAATCATTAGCGTACGCTTTTCCATTACGCAAAGGGCAAGTCGTAGATATCCACGCTATAAATCAAGGTCTGGCTAATTTACGCAATACCCAGTTGATCCCACATCAAATTCATATTGTTTCCGATCACGAACAGAACAATATGAACCGTTTAGTGATCCAACGTAATGCAGCAAGAGCTTTTAAAGGAAAACTACTTTTAGCGTCGAAACAATCACCGCAATTTCCTACCCATGTTGTCAGCAATCTGATTATGTTAGCTAATCCATTAGCACTGAATGATTTCTTTTTTCTAAATTTAGATAGTGATATTGGAAAAGAGCCTGAAAAGAAATTGAAATCGGTCTCCATTTTGTATTCAGTTCCTTACCATTATTGGTTATTGAGTTTATATGCGGGCTATCAAGAGAACAGCATTCATCAAAACTTCCAATTAATTGATAGCATTAAAGTTAGAAATGATGTGAGAAGCCGATTACTGTCGCTACAAGCTGAGTATGTTCTTCATCGAGCCTTATATCACTCAACGTCGATAAGTATGGGGACTCAAATTCAAACATTAGATCTCTTTTTAGAGCGATATCGTTTGAAAACCCAACAACGCTTTACAAGTTATCTCTTACTTGGGGTAAAGCATCAGCGTCATTTTGCACAAGGTAATGTGACATTTTCATTGAGTTATAAACAAGATACGGATTGGTTCGGTTCCACAAGGCGCCAAGTGACAGGGTTAGAGCGAGCCGGCATATATCTATTTTCGGTAGATTTTCAACGGCAATTTTATTTAGCCAACCAATCGATGTATCACCGACATGAGCTTGAAATGCAATTAAGTCGCTCGCCACTAGATCCGCAGCTTGAGCTAAATAGTCCTACTGGGAAATTTGGGATTAGGGGGGTCTCAAATAGCGTATTAACGGAGAATTTGGGAGATAACACGTTGAAACTTAAAAATGAGTGGGGGTGGTTTACCCCATGGCGGGGTTATGAGCTATATGGTGCATTGGATTTCGCCTCGACATCTTCGCAAAGCGCACATATTTGGCGAGAAAACAGGTTATTCGGTACAGAAATTGGTGTGAGAGGGCAGATTGATCGCTTGAACTACCAACTCTTTATCGAGGCTCCTCTTTGGCAGTCGGCGAAATTAGCAACGAACGCGGTGAATGTTGGGGCGAAAGTGAGTATTGATTATTAGCCAGTTTATTTGGTCGCAGTTTCATTGGCTATGAATATGGTTTATGCCCAAACATAAATAGGTAAGCAGAAGTCTGGTTGAAGTAGGGTTACACAGCAGCGAGTTCAAGGAAACCGTTATATTGTACTCATAAAGCCCCCAAATAACGGCTATTTAGGTATCTCTGAGCATTGTTGTGCAGGCATTGAAATACTTATAAAGCAATTAATATAGCGAGTAAAGGGGATGAGATTAGCGATATTCCGGCGTGAATAATTATAATGGATTGATATTAAAGTAAATTATTTATTTTGGAAAAGGCGAGTCATTGAATGAGAGCAGAGTCATATAGTGAAGGTCCGTAGAGAGAATGAAATCAAGTAGATCGTGCGATTATTGAAGTTATTAACTAATCAATAAATTGTTAAAATTTAATGAACCGTACTTTTTTATATGAATAAAAAACAAGCAAAATAATAACAACCTAAAGTAATTATTTGTTTTAAACACACCAGAACTTTATGCCGCACTCTCTTAGGTGTTGCACTATTTTCGTTCAGTAATTCAGCACTTAATCACAAATATAAAAATAAATCACCCAGAGATAAAACACTATCCTGTAGTATTTTTATGGTTATTATGTCTGCCATATGACTTAAATAACCATACAAAGACCTAAGAACACTCTTAATATGTTTCTAAAATGTTATAAGATAGTTGTCTATTTAAAGAGAGATACTATTGACGAAGTGGATGACAGTTGATTAATTGCACAGTGAATAACAAAAAAATACAGATCCCCTATCTGTCATTTCAAGGATGGGTTTGGGCATCAAGCAAATAACACATGAACACCACAGGAGCATACAGATGACGCTCTCAATCAAAAAGACAGGTTTAACCATTGGGCTAACACTTGCAGCACTTGCAGTTTCTGCTTCTGTGCAAGCGAAAACATTAGTCTACTGTTCAGAAGGCTCTCCAGAGGGCTTTAACCCTCAGCTATTTACTTCCGGTACGACTTACGATGCTAGCTCAATTCCACTCTATAACCGTTTAGTTGAGTTCAAACTTGGTACTACAGAGATAGAGCCAGGTTTAGCGGAAAGTTGGGAAGTAAGCGATGATGGCAAAGTTTATACTTTCCACTTACGTAAAGGCGTAAAATGGCATTCAAATAAAGAATTTAAGCCAAGCCGCGACTTTAATGCGGATGATGTCATTTATACCTTCATGCGTCAGAAAGATGCGAATCACCCATACCACAAAGTCTCCGGCGGTAGCTATGAGTACTTTATGGGCATGGATATGGATAAAATCATCGATAAAGTTGAAAAAGTTGATGATTACACCGTACGTTTCACACTCTCTCGCCCAGAGTCACCTTTCTTAGCTGATATGGCAATGGACTTCGCTTCCATTCTTTCTGCTGAATATGCTGACAAAATGTTAGCAGCGGGCACACCGCAAAAAGTGGATTTGAACCCTATTGGAACAGGCCCATTTGAGCTACAGCAGTACCAAAAAGATTCACGTATTCTTTATAAAGCCAACAAAGAGTATTGGGGTAATAAACCTAAAATTGATCGTTTAGTTTTTTCGATTACACCTGATGCGTCTGTCCGTTATGCCAAGCTGCAAAAAAATGAGTGTCAAGTTATGCCATACCCAAATCCGGCAGACTTGGAACGCATGAAGCAAGATAAAAATATTACATTGATGGAGCAACCTGGCTTGAACGTCGGTTATCTCTCTTTCAACGTTGAGAAAAAACCACTAGATAACCAGAAAGTGCGCCAAGCGCTATCTATGGCTGTGAATAAAGACGCTATCATCGATGCCGTTTATCAAGGTGCAGGACAGAAAGCGAAAAACTTAATTCCACCAACGATGTGGGGCTATAACGATGATGTGAAGGATTATGAATATAATCCTGAAAAAGCAAAAGCGTTATTGGCTGAGGCCGGGTTCCCGAATGGTTTCGAAATCGATTTATGGGCAATGCCAGTCCAACGTCCATATAACCCAAATGCGCGCCGTATGGCTGAGATGATCCAAGCTGACTGGGCAAAAATTGGTGTTAAATCGAAAGTAGTGAGCTATGAGTGGGGCGAATATCTGAAGCGTGCTAAAGATGGTGAACCGCAAACGGTAATGATGGGTTGGACCGGTGATAATGGTGACCCTGATAACTTCTTCGCGACACTGTTTAGCTGTGCGGCGAAAGAGCAAGGCTCTAACTATTCGAAATGGTGTTATCAAGGCTTTGAAGACTTGATCCAGCCTGCTCGTATGACAGCAGATCATAACAAACGTATTGATCTCTACAAGCAAGCACAGGTTGTTATGAATGAACAAGCACCAGCCCTGATCATTGCTCACTCAACGGTATATGAACCAGTCCGTAAAGAAGTGAAGGGCTATGTTGTCGACCCTCTCGGCAAACACCACTTTGAAAACGTCGATATTGAAAAATAATCGTTGTTAATTTGTATCAGCCCTTCGCCATCTTTTTGATAGCGAAGGGCGTTTTCACCTCTGAATTTCAGGGAAACAGAAAACTCAGTTCTTTGTGAGCAGACAGAAGAGTCACACTCTTCTGATTAGCCAAACGGACTCAGAGCCGTCAAAGGCATTATTAAAAGAGATTCAGGATATGTTGCAATTTATCCTCCGACGTTTGGGGTTAGTTATCCCTACGTTTATCGGTATCACATTACTCACGTTCGCATTTGTGCATATGATCCCGGGTGACCCCGTGATGATTATGGCAGGTGAAAGAGGCTTATCGCCCGAACGACACGCTTATTTAATGGCTGAATTGGGCTTAGACCAGCCATTGTGGAAACAATATCTTCACTATATTAATGGCATATTTCATGGTGACTTAGGGATTTCATTGAAAAGCCGGATAGCGGTTTGGGATGAATTTTTCCCCCGTTTTAAAGCCACGATGGAACTGGCAATCTGTGCGATGATTTTTGCAATTTCAGTGGGGATCCCTGTCGGTGTTTTAGCCGCAGTGAAGCGTGGCTCTATTTTCGATCACACAGCAATTGGCTTATCCCTAACAGGTTACTCAATGCCAATTTTCTGGTGGGGGATCATGTTAATCATGCTGGTGTCAGTGCAGTTGGATTTGACCCCCGTATCTGGGCGCGTTAGCGACAGTGTATTTTTGGATGACTCCTATCCGCTGACTGGTTTTATGCTGATTGATACCTTAATTTGGGGGGATGAAGGGAACTTTATTGATGCGGTTGAGCATCTCATACTTCCTTCCATTGTGCTTGGAACCATACCTCTGGCGGTGATAGTCCGTATGACTCGCTCATCGATGCTAGAAGTACTAGGGGAAGACTACATTCGTACGGCTCGAGCCAAAGGGGTTAGCCGTGCACGCGTTATTCTTATTCATGCGCTGAGAAATGCGATGCTGCCTGTTGTCACCGTGATTGGTTTACAAGTGGGTGTTATGCTCGCTGGCGCAATTCTAACGGAAACTATTTTTTCGTGGCCAGGTCTAGGTCGTTGGCTGATTGAAGGACTTCAACGTCGTGATTACCCAGTGGTTCAAGGTGGGGTTTTATTAGTCGCAACTTTGATTATTTTTGTTAACCTCGTGGTTGATCTGCTGTACGGCATCGTTAACCCACGTATTCGTCATAAAAAATAAGGAGCGCTTACATGTCTCAATCTACTGAGCCAACGGTTGTCAGCGCCCCTAAGCCGATGACCCCATTCCAAGAATTTTGGCACTACTTTAAGCGTAATAAAGGTGCGGTTGCCGGAATGGCATATATCATTTTAATGATCTTAGTGGCTATTTTTGCAGGTGTTTTAGCCCCTCATGCACCAGATGAGCAGTTCCGCGATTTCTTATTGGTACCACCTGTTTGGGAATCCGGCGGAAGTTGGCAATTTATCTTAGGTACGGATGACGTTGGTCGAGATCTGTTATCTCGCTTAATGTATGGTGCACGCTTATCTCTGTTAGTCGGCTGCCTTGTGGTGGTGCTCTCATTGATTATGGGGGTGACGGTCGGCGTTATTGCAGGCTATTTTGGTGGTGTGGTCGATGCTGTGATTATGCGTATCGTTGACATCATGTTAGCCCTACCGAGTTTATTGCTGGCTTTAGTATTGGTGGCAATCTTTGGCCCTTCAATCGTTAATGCCTCACTTGCACTGACCTTCGTTGCATTGCCTCACTATATCCGGCTTACTCGCGCCGCGGTGTTGGTAGAAGTGAATCGCGATTATGTCACCGCTTCACGTGTGGCAGGCGCCGGTGCTACGCGTCAGATGTTTGTTAATATTTTACCGAACTGCTTGGCACCGCTAATTGTTCAAGCATCACTTGGCTTTTCTAATGCCATCTTAGATATGGCTGCTTTGGGTTTCCTTGGTATGGGAGCACAGCCACCAACACCTGAATGGGGCACAATGTTGTCTGACGTGC
This sequence comes from Providencia sp. PROV122, assembly GCF_028482365.1. Taxonomy (NCBI): domain Bacteria; kingdom Pseudomonadati; phylum Pseudomonadota; class Gammaproteobacteria; order Enterobacterales; family Morganellaceae; genus Providencia; species Providencia sp. PROV122. Next base: position 62,891 of record NZ_JAMPQI010000018.1, read on the forward strand.
TGCAATTCGCTCAAAGTGCGTGGTGGGTCGTCACCTTCCCTGGTCTGGCAATCTTGTTAACTGTATTAGCGTTTAACCTGATGGGTGATGGTTTGCGTGATGCATTTGATCCAAAACTCAAGCAGTGATGAGGTAATCTAATGGCATTGTTAAATGTAGAACAACTCTCGGTACACTTTGGTGATGAAAGTACCCCGTTCCGTGCCGTTGACCGCATCAGCTATAGCGTTGAAAAAGGTCAGGTTGTTGGCATAGTGGGTGAGTCTGGCTCGGGGAAATCGGTAAGCTCTTTAGCGATAATGGGGCTGATAGATTATCCTGGGAAAGTGATGGCTAATTCGTTGCAATTTGACGGGCGTGACTTATTGTCTATTCCCGAAAAAGAGCGTCGGCAAATTGTTGGTGCCGATGTAGCGATGATATTTCAGGACCCTATGACCAGTCTGAACCCCTGTTTTACAGTGGGTTATCAGATAATGGAAGCGCTGAAAGTGCACCAAGGCGGTAGTAAAAGTACGCGTAAACAACGTGCAATTGATTTACTGACGATGGTCGGGATCCCTGACCCGAAATCGCGGCTTGATGTTTATCCACACCAGCTATCAGGTGGGATGAGTCAGCGGGTCATGATTGCGATGGCGATCGCATGTCGGCCTAAGTTATTGATTGCAGACGAACCGACGACCGCACTTGATGTGACGATCCAAGCACAAATTATTGAGTTATTGCTTGAATTACAACAACAAGAGAATATGGCCTTGGTCTTGATCACCCATGATCTTGCCTTGGTTGCTGAAGCGGCACATCACATTATTGTGATGTATGCGGGCCAAGTCGTGGAATCAGCGAAGGCCTCTGATATCTTTAAACATCCTCGTCATCCCTATACTCAAGCGCTGTTACGTGCCTTGCCTGAGTTTGCCACTAATAAATCTCGGTTAGCGTCATTACCGGGCGTTGTGCCGGGGAAATATGACCGACCACAAGGTTGTCTGTTGAACCCTCGCTGCCCCTATGCGACAGAGCGTTGTCGTATTGAGGAGCCTGAATTGCGCTCTGTTGGAGATAGGCAGGTGAAATGCCACATGCCGCTGGATGATATGGGGAGGCCGACACTATGAGTGAAAATCAACATAAGCCTTTACTACAGGCTATTAATTTAAAGAAATATTATTCAGCGAAAAGCGGTATATTTTCGGCAGAAAGGTTAGTCAAAGCTCTCGATGGCGTTTCATTTGAGCTAGAAAAAGGAAAAACACTCGCCGTTGTTGGAGAATCTGGGTGTGGTAAATCGACACTAGGTCGTTTACTGACCATGATTGAACAACCCACAGAGGGGGAGCTTTACTATCAAGACCAAAACCTACTGGTTAAAGACAAGGCGGCTGAAAAGCTACGTCGCCAAAAAATTCAAATTGTCTTTCAAAACCCATATGGCTCTTTAAATCCTCGTAAAAAAGTCGGGCAAATACTTGAGGAGCCTTTATTGATTAACACCTCGTTATCTAAAGAGCAGCGTAGAGAAAAGGTGTTATCGATGATGGCTAAGGTTGGGTTAAAAACGGAGCATTATGAGCGCTATCCTCATATGTTTTCGGGCGGGCAACGCCAGCGCATCGCAATCGCACGAGGGTTAATGTTAGATCCTGATGTTGTTGTTGCTGATGAACCAGTTTCAGCACTGGACGTTTCCGTACGCGCTCAAGTGCTTAACCTAATGATGGATTTGCAACAAGAGCTAGGGCTATCTTATGTGTTCATTTCGCATGATCTATCCGTGGTTGAACATATAGCTGATGAAGTGATGGTGATGTATTTGGGGCGTTGCGTAGAAAAAGGAACTAAAGAACAGATCTTTAATAATCCTTTGCACCCTTATACTCAAGCACTGCTATCAGCAACACCAAGGTTAAACCCTGATTCACGGCGTGAAAGGATCAAGTTGACGGGAGAGTTACCAAGCCCGCTGAATCCACCACCGGGGTGCGCTTTTGCAGCTCGTTGCCGCCGAGCATTCGGGCAATGCACGCAATTCCAACCAGCTCTTAAAGAGTACGGAGGGCAACTGGTTGCCTGTTTTGCCGTCGATGAAGATGAAAAAAATAGCGTTGTAGCCAGTTAATCCCCACTAAGACGGCAGAAATATTGCTTTTCTGCCGTTATCCAGTGTGATACGTTGTTGTTTCCGTAAATCCCCCCTTTGTCTTAATTACATAAACTTTCACTTTTAACTGCTCCTTTATTGATAAAATCAAGTATACTGAGAATAACTCAGTGACATCCAATGCCCCATAAAACCTACCTTTTTGGGCGCGCTACCCAAACTTATTGATTATTTGGCTTGAATAATGATTCGCGCCCAGTTGCAGTTTCGCAATATTGGTAAAAAATATTGTGATATGTTGGGTTAATGGGGGGATGTTAGTCGGTGTTTATCTGACTTTGTTGATAAAGGGCCGCTTTTTAAAGCGAAAAATATTCAATTCAAAAGAAGCTTGATAAAGAAGGTTTCGGAAACATGAAGAACAGGGTGCAACGTTCTCTAACGTTAAAAAGCATGATCGTATTTTTTGTGATCACGTTAAGCTCACTCGCCCTTTTTTTGGCAATTCAATTTAGTTACTTACTTGAGCAAAGAAAAGGTGACTATCTCAATCAGCTTAGTAATGCGGTTGTACAAATTCAAAAACCATTGACTGAATCATTATTAAGTTCAGATCTGAACGAAGTTAAACGGCTACTCGTGAGCTTGAAAACATCGGGTATTATGGGCAAAGCGATTGTGACAGTCGATGGGGCGACTGTTATCCATTTAGACTTTGCGACACCCCGTCCAATTCCTAGTTGGGCGGTGAAATTTGCCGGTATTCCAGTAGAGATGACAGTACCTTTGTATGCCTATGGGAATACCGTCTTGACGGCGAAACCCCAAGGGTATTTAACGCTGCAAGTTGATTCAAATCGTGTTTATCGATTCGCCTTCAACACGTTGGCATTAATGATAACGACATATTTGTTGTTAGTTTTGATCATTGCGATTGCGATGACATGGTGTGTAAGTCGAATGATTGTCAGGCCATTACGTAAAATTGCGCTAGAATTACAAGATGGCGGCGATCAAGACATCAAAGTATCAGGTTATCATAAGGATGACGAGATAGGCTTATTGGCGAAGAATTATAACCGCCAAAGAAAACAGCAAAATTCAGACTAAGTCATGAACATGTGGCGAGCTTTGTGGTCTAATATCGTTAATAATTGGTGTCACTTACAGTGTATGAGACCAAACCATATCGTTTAACCCTATAATTAGCGTTTTTCGTTAATTTATCAGTCATATTTTTGCGGTTAAATACAAGGATAGAAAATACATAGGGGTTTACATGCAGGGTTTGAAAATTCGGTATATCTTTAGTGTGGTGCTACTGTCAGTCGCTGGCCTTGCGAGTGCTGAGCCATTGCAGCCTGATCCAGCATGGCAGCAAGGAAAGCTTGAAAATGGCTTTAGCTGGCAGCTATTGCAGACTCCACAGCGTCCTAATGACCGAATTCAACTGAGATTGGCCATTAAAACAGGGTCTTTGTCAGAAAAAGCAAATGAAAAAGGTTACAGCTACTTAATCCCTAAAATGGCGCTGTTACATCAAACAGAAGCATTTCCAACCGCAACGTTGCAAAATTTTTGGCGTCAGGCAACCGATCCTGATGTTCCCATTCCGCCAGCGGTCGTCTCATATGACTACACAATCTATAGCTTGAGCTTACCACACAATAAGCCAGAGCTTCTCAAACAAGCACTCAACTGGTTAGCAACCTCCGCGGCTGGGGCAACTTATACCGAAACCACACTGCACAATGGTCTGAGTGTGACAAATGCTCCTGTTGCTACATTGCCTATTGATGCGACGGATCCTGTATGGCGCGCACGTCTGAAAGGCTCTGCAATGATGGGCTATGACCCAGGGCAAAAGGTTAAGGATAATGTAGATTTAGAGAGTGTGAATTCGTTTTACCAAAAATGGTATACGCCAGATGTTATGACGCTGTATGTTGCAGGTCATGTTGATTCACGCATGTTATCTGATTACATCACTCAAACGTTCTCTTCACTAGAAGGTAAACGTTCAGAGCCTGTTGCGGTAGCTGTTTTATCGCAGGTGAAACCTCAATCCATCGACATTCTGCAAGATAAGCAAACAAAAGATAGCTTATCCCTGATTTGGGATATCGATTGGCAACCGATTAATGACTCTGCCGTACTGATGCGCTATTGGGGAAGTGATTTAGCCCGTGAAGCACTTTATCGTTCATTACAAAAAACTTTTAGCCAAAAGTTTAACCAAGATGAAGTGAATTCGAACTTAGATTGCCGAGTGCAATATCAGAAGGCTAGCTGTACGTTAACGGTTGCAGCAGCGCCAGAAAAAATGGCAGCAGTGACAGATGTTGTTCTCAATGAGCTATCAACCGCTGTTCAAAATGGGATTTCACCTGAATTGTTTGATGAAATGCTCAATGAAAAACAGGTACAATTATCACAATTGTTTGCGGCCTATGCTCGTACCAGTACGGATGTGTTAGCAGGCCAACGCTTGATCTCTCAACAAAATGGGGTGGTTGATATCGCTCCTGAGCAGTATCAACGACTAAGGCAATCTTTCTTAGCGGGGCAAACGCTGGATCAAGTGAATATGGAAGTGCGTCGTTTATTGTCTCAAGAAGCTGCCTTTGTGTTGGTTCAACCGAAAGAGAAGCAGTTGATGGATGCTGAGCAAATCCGCCAGAAATTTACTAAGGTGCTGTGGCCACAGGTTGAGCCTACACCGGCAATTGAAGCGGAGCCTGCAAAAGCAGCGAAATAATCTGTCATTAAATAGCCCCAACTTAGGGGCTATTTGCTTTTCATCCTGTTGTTTTTTAACGTTGCGTCAGTAACCCTTCAATCACCCGAATTAAGGTTTCTCGGGAATCCCTGTCATCGACAAAGCCGGCTGCACTTGTCTGGGTTTCCGGTGAGTAATAGGCGGCAGATCCCCAAAAACCAAGGTGTGAATATAGCGTCATGCCATTTACAACACTTGCCATCAACCCTAATCGGTACTCTTGGGCGCCCACATGGTGACCCACACTCAGCATTGTCTGTAGAGTCTCTGGTTTCTCAAAGATTTCGCCATTAAATAAGGCTTCAAGGAATCGAGCCATTTGTTGAGATGAGGTAATTAAACCACCCCCGCCATACACATCCATCGAAGCATGAATATGTGTACCTTCTATCTCTTTTAGGTATTGGCGTGCACGAGGTGCATCTGTCGTAGGTTGCTCTAAATACTCCCAATAAGCGGTATCTAATCCAATTTTATTGAATTTTAATAACTCCCTAACGGCGTGGCCTAACGATTGGCCCGTAACACGTTCAATGATATCGCCTAACAGTATGTAACCTGTATCTGAATAAATAAATGTGTCTGAAGGTGCGACAATAGGGAATTTTTTACGCACATAGAGCTGTATTTGCTCTAACCGAGTCCACTGGTGTGTCGGTTTCGCAAGTACGCGCTTGAGGTAGTGATCATCTGCATGATCAAAAAGCCCGCTACTATGGCTGAGTAGATGACGAATAGTGATATGATCGGTGGCATAGCTGTCACACAGTAATTGGTTAAATTCAGGTGTGATATGTTGTGAAATGGCATCATCTAACGATAATTTCCCCATTTCAACTAATCTAAGTATGGCTGCTGCGGTAAACGTTTTTGTGTTACTGGCAATGCGTAATGGGGTATCAACTGTCAATGGCCGACCTGCCAGATCGCTTCCTCTAGCACAAAATGTACTGATACTCGCCTTTTTTTGGTTGTGATAGTAAAGCACAACGCCGCAAGGTAAGTCTTCTAACTGCTGAATATATTGTGTAGTTATCATTTTTCTCCCAACTCATTTGGTCTTTAGAGATAGAGTGAGTGCTCATATTCACTTATAACATACTTGAATAATCAGCTTGCCATGTGTCCAGAAAGGCGGTGAATTTTTAATTAACCTCACGCGATAAAATTAATGTCTTAAAAGCCATAAAAGCAGGCACTTGGTATCCAGTACGATAAATCAAATAGGTATCACATGTTGTGACGGGGAGCGAGGCTAACAATGAGGAAGCATCCCCCATAGAATGAAATAATTGAGCCGGTAGTAGCGCGATACTGCTTCCTGCACTGACGCATGCGACCATCGCATGATAGGAGCTAAGTTGCTGAATATGCCAATCTCGTTGATTTGGGATATTTAGCCACTGCTCAGCAATATAGCGGTAGCTGCATCCTTGGGCGAAGGTAGCAAGTGAGCGTGTTTGAATATCTGAGGCGGTCTTTGCTAATTTATCTTGCTCGGGAAGCAATAAGACTAGCTGCTCCTGCCAAACGACTTGTGACTGAATGCCCATATCACAGAGTTGGTTAATATCATACAAATCTTGGGGAAGAGCCACAAAAGCACAATCTAACTGTTCACGACGTACTTGCTCGATTAGAGCTTGTGAGGTTCCGGTTAATAATGATAATTGGGTTGTTGGGTGCTGTTGGTGGTAGGCTGCCAAAGGTTGAGGTAACCGGCAGGCCGCCGTGCTCTCCATGCTACCTATTCTTAGTTGTCCTCCTTCTCTGCCTAAACTCGTGACATGGCGGGCTTCTTGCTCTAACGCCAGTAAACGATAGGCGTATTGTAGGAAGCGTGTGCCGGCTTCTGACAATTGCATCTGCTTACCTTGACGAATAAACAGCGGCTCTCCCAGATCGGACTCAAGCTGTTGAATACGCGTTGTAATATTTGAGGGAACCCTACCGAGGCGCATTGCTGCGCGTGTGATACTGAGTTCTTCTGCGACCATGCAAAATATTTTTAGGGATTCAGAGTTCATTTTCTTTTTTCGTGAATATGGTGCTATATTTATTCTTAATAACAGAATAATAAGTGTAACCCTACTTGATGATAAAGGAAAGATAATGGAGCATTCTGAAGTATTTCTCCAACGTTTGGGCTTACGTTACCCAATCATTCAAGCCCCTATGGCGGGCGTTTCAACACCTGAGTTGGCTGCGGCAGTTTCTGAGGCAGGGGGGCTAGGCTCATTAGGGCTTGGGGCTAGCTCTGTACCTCAAGCTAAAGCATTGATTGAGAAAACTAATGCTTTAACAGACAAACCTTTTAATGTGAATGTGTTCTGCCATTCTACCCCCGTACGTAATCGTGAGATTGAACAAGCATGGATTCATTACTTTGCCCAACAATTAGCTCAGTTTAACGTATTGCCACCTCAGCAATTAAACCAAGTTTACACATCATTCTTAGATGATCCTCACATGTTGGCACTACTGCTAGAAATGAGGCCAGCAGTTGTCAGTTTCCATTTTAATATTCCGGATAAACAGGTGATTGATCAGTTAAAAGCCCAAGGGATCTATACAATGGCGACGGCAACTTGCTTACGAGAGGCGCAGTTGATCGAGCAGGCAGGTATTGATGCCATTATCGCTCAAGGCATTGAAGCGGGTGGGCACCGAGGAATGTTTGATGTTAATGCCGAAGATGAAGCGATAACAACATTCCACTTGGTTGAATTATTAGTGAAAAATAGCCAATTACCGATTATTGCTGCGGGCGGCTTGATGGATGGGCAAGAAATTAAAACAGCTTTAGAGCAAGGAGCCGTGGCGGCTCAACTTGGTACAGCGTTTATTTTGTGCCCTGAATCAGCAGCAAATGAAGGTTACCGTCATAAGCTGAAAAGCCAAAATGCAGCGGATACGGCATTAACAGCGGCTATCTCTGGCCGACCCGCAAGAGGGATTGTGAACCAATTTATTCGTATGACACAAGCGGATGATTGTCCTGCTATACCGGATTACCCGATAGCGTATGATCTTGGAAAACAGTTGCATGCAGCGGCAAGTAAAATGGGGAGTGATGATTTTGCCGCACATTGGGCAGGCCAAAATGCGTTGAAAGCGCGAGAGATGCCAGCGAGTGTATTGGTAGAGACGCTTGTATCAGAAATGACGAAATAATGTGTAAAGTTGTAACATGTGAGAAATTTTGAAGGGTGGCAAATGATGGATCTTTTGCCACCCTGTCAATGCGTTAAGAAGTGAGAATTTCGTTCTCTTTTGCGTTCTTTGGCTCATCCGTTGCGATCCACGCAGCACAAAATAGAGTCAATCTAGCAAAGAAGTAGAAGAAGGCCATTAAGCCCAGCACCGAACCGAAAGCCGCGCCAGAAGGGGATGAGGCTAAGTTTGGTAAAATCCAAGTCATGATTGATTTAATCACTTCAAAGCCAATAGCCGCGAGTAGAGTGCCTTTCAATAAGGAAGAGCGGCGGTGCTGCATACGCGGTAAAATCCAGAAAATCCATAAGAACAGCAAGAAGTTAGCGATAATTGAAATCGTCAGACCAATCAGAGTCCAAGCCGGTTTTAACCATTCGATATTATCTAGGCCAAGCGTTCTAACAATGGTTGCTTGAGCGGAGCCTGCGACAGAGGTGAGCGTAATTGTTACGATCAAGGCGATAAGTAGGCCAATTAAGGATAGAAAATCGCGCAAATAGCGGAAATAAATTTTTTCATGTTCATCTTCATTGCGCTCCCAAACAGGGCGTGATTGCGCCAAAATGGCTAATCGTAAGTTGTTAACCCAGTTTACGCCCGAGTAAACGGCTAATGCCAAACCGGTTAAACCAACGGTAGTCCGCTGGCGGATTGCGGTATCAATGGTTTTTTCTAATGTATTGGCTAATGTCGGGTCACTGATGCTGGCAGAAATACCGCGAACTAGCCGTTCAAGTAATTCTGGGTTACTGGCTAATACAAAACCCGCTGCTGCAAAGGTAAACATTAATACAGGGATTAAAGAAAGAAACGAAAAATAGGTAATCGCAGCACCGAACTGGTTTCCCATACGATCAGTGAATCGTTGAGCAGTACGAATAAGGTGTGCAATAAAAGGAATTGCACAAATAAAATTCACTACTCGCATAGAAAATGTCAGTGCTTTTTTACTGTTATCGATGCTTTTATTGAGCTTTGATTTTAATTTACTGGCGTCTTTTTGCTCTTCTTCATGCATATTCGACATTCGTTCCCCTTTGACTCCGTATCTAATTTTACTTAATTTTCACCATACTATAGCGTAAATTTGCAAAATTCTTCACCTTAAAGCCCATTTTTATCTACAAAATAGGCTTTAAGGTCGGTTATTTCATTGCAAATGAGGACTGAATTTGGTCGGAAAAATAGAAGGTTACGAAGAATTTATAGGCCTGTTTTATAGAGCTCTAACTCCGCTTGTGCTTCTTTTAGCTCTTCTTGAGCCTCTTTTAGCTTACGTTCGCGCTTTGCGATTTTATCGCTATTTCCTTTTTGTTTTGCTTCCAATAATTCAGCTTCTCTTTCTTGTACTTTTTCTCGTTTTTCAGCCACATTTTTTTGGCTGTCACGGTAAAGCGATGTCGGCGTGCAATAGGTATTAACGTTATCGAGAGCCCTTTGCAAACCTGCAACACGGTAAGTGTTACCGTGTTTTTTGGCGTATTTTATTTGAGTTTCAATTTTCTGCTTTTTAATTTCACAGCCATTTTGTTTATTTCCTGCCGTTGCCGAAGTCCCTGCTAAAAGTAAAACCGCTGTTATCGTTGTCATGAGTGATTTATGCATTTTTTTGTCCTTAATTATATTTTAATTTTGTTTAGGATAGCTTTTTATCATGTTGAAGTCATGCCATTTTGTCAAATTAGGAATAGTGCTAATTTTAACGAAATTTGGCTATAATGGTTCAGAATCAGAACAAATCATTCGGTCTATGTTTTATTTTACAGGCTGTCTTTAAAGAATCTATTTGATAATAGTCATATTTGGCTAGTGTTGAATTTCCTCAGGAAAGAAAAGTGTCATGTTAAGTTACCGCCATAGTTTTCATGCAGGCAACCATGCAGATGTGTTAAAACACACTGTTCAAAGCCTTATTATTGAATCTCTTAAAGAGAAAGAAAAACCTTTCCTGTATGTGGATACGCACTCGGGGGCTGGTCGCTATCAGTTAACCAGTGAGCATGCAGAAAAAACAGGTGAATATCTACAAGGGATTGCGCGCATTTGGGAACAGCCGGACTTACCAGAGGAATTGCTTCCTTATATGAATATTGTCCGTCGCATGAATGAAAATGGGCGGTTACGTTATTACCCTGGTTCGCCGCTATTAGCGAAGCACTTATTGCGTGAGCAAGACAAATTGGTGCTCACTGAGTTGCATCCTACTGATTACCCGCTATTGCGTGCAGAATTTTCTCGCGATAACCGTGCTCAGGTGTCCAAAGACGATGGTTATCAACAACTGAAAGCGAAATTACCGCCACCAAGCCGTCGCGGTTTTATGTTGATTGATCCGCCTTATGAGCTGAAATCTGATTATGAAGCTGTCGTGAAGGGGATCGTCGAAGGCTATAAACGCTTTGCGACGGGAACGTATGCGATCTGGTATCCTGTTGTATTGAGACAACAAATTAAGCGCATGATCAGTCAATTGGAAGCGACTGGGATCCGTAAAATATTGCAAATTGAATTAGCTGTACGTCCTGATAGCGATCAACGAGGCATGACGGCATCAGGTATGATTGTGATCAATCCACCATGGAAATTAGAGCAGCAGATGCAAAAAGTGCTCCCTTGGTTACACAAAACCCTCGTTCCAGAAGGAACAGGGCATACCTTAGTCGAGTGGATTGTGCCTGAATAGGCAGCCTCTATTTCATTAAGAGGAGATACCTATCTTTTATTGCTATTGTGATCAAATTGATAAATAGCATAATAGTAAGTATTAGCTTTTTAATTAATCAAAAATGGGAATAACCAAGTTATGAGCAAACATTACGACTATATTGCGATTGGTGGCGGAAGTGGCGGTATAGCTTCTATGAACCGAGCGGCAATGTATGGACAAAAGTGTGCCCTAATTGAAGCGAAAGCGTTAGGTGGAACCTGTGTGAACGTGGGATGTGTACCGAAGAAAGTGATGTGGCATGCCGCACAAATCTCTGAGGCGATCCGTGCTTATGGCCCTGACTATGGTTTTGATACCACAATTAACCGTTTTGATTGGAAAACCTTAATTGCAAGTCGTACTGCTTATATTGATCGTATCCATCAATCTTATGACCGTGTATTAGGTAATAACAAGGTCGATGTGATCAAGGGGTTTGCTCGTTTTGTCGATGCGCATACTGTTGAAGTCGATGGCGAAATTTATACCGCTGATCATATTTTAATTGCAACAGGTGGTCGCCCAGTGATCCCTGCCATTCCTGGTGCAGAATATGGCATGACATCGGACGGCTTCTTTGAGCTTGAAGATTTACCAAAACGTGTTGCGGTTGTTGGTGCTGGTTATATTGCGGTTGAATTGGCGGGTGTCTTAAATGGCCTAGGCAGTGAGGCTCATCTATTTGTCCGTAAACATGCTCCGCTACGTTCGTTTGACCCTCTGATTGTTGAAACTTTGGTTGAGGTGATGAATACCGAAGGTCCAACTCTGCATACAGAATCTGTACCAAAAGAGGTCGTCAAAAATGCCGATGGTTCTTTGACGCTGAAATTGGAAAATGGCAAAGAACAAACTGTCGACGCATTGATTTGGGCGATTGGCCGTGAACCAATGACTGATAACCTGAATATTGAAGCAGCGGGTGTTGAGCTGAATGAAAAAGGTTATATCAAAGTCGATAAATACCAAAACACCAATGTCGCGGGTGTGTATGCGGTAGGTGATAACACGGGGGCTGTTGAGTTAACACCAGTTGCGGTTGCTGCGGGTCGTCGTCTATCTGAACGTTTATTTAATAATAAGCCAGATGAGCACTTAGATTACAGTAATATTCCAACCGTTGTGTTTAGCCATCCACCTATTGGTACCGTTGGTTTGACGGAGCCTGAAGCAATCGAAAAATACGGGGCGGATCAGGTTAAATGTTATAAATCTTCATTTACAGCGATGTATACCGCGGTCACTTCTCATCGTCAGCCATGCCGTATGAAATTGGTGTGTGTGGGAACGGATGAGAAAATTGTTGGTATTCATGGTATTGGCTTTGGTATGGATGAAATCTTACAAGGCTTTGCCGTTGCACTGAAGATGGGGGCAACGAAGAAAGATTTCGATAATACTGTGGCTATCCACCCAACAGCGGCAGAAGAATTTGTGACAATGCGTTAAGAGTCACCGTCACAACACGTTAAAAAGGCTGAACGTTATCCGTTCAGCCTCAGACATTTCACTCCAAATAACTAAACTCCGACGAATCCATTTAAATCATTGCCAGTGAAATACCTGAGCGTAGGGGCTATGCTGATACTATTTTATGGATCGTATTCACCGTGCCTCTACTTATTGGCTAAATCCCGTTGTGTCATGCTTAATAGCTCCCGCTATACTATTGAGTCGCACTGTTTCCATTTTTAACATATTGATTCCCTGCTTTTAATGCACCCAAAATCCAGCGGCAGGGGGCTATTGGCTTTTTTGCCACCAAGACACAATATAATCAGCGATTTGTTCTGGGTTATTGATATCTAATTGTGGCAAGGTGGTATCAATAATTTGATTGCTGGCGACGGCGATCACATGTTGGTCAATTAAGCCATCTAATGGTTTACCCACTTCCGATCTAAACAGCGCGATCTTATCGATCGTCTCATGCTTAAACCCTTCAACTAAAATCAGATCGAGGGAGCTAGGATCAAAACGGCTCGCCAAATAATGCAGGTCTAATTCGTCATCCTGAGCTGGGGTTTCGGTCATCAGCGCCCAGCGCTTTTGGCTGGCGACAAGTGTTTGATCAGCGCCCGCTTTACGTAATTCATAACTGTCCTTGCCGGGTTTATCGACATCCATATCGTGATGTGTATGTTTGACTAAACCGACGCGAACATTGCGTTGCCGTAATAATGGGATCACTTTTTTTAATAGTGTGGTTTTGCCGGTGCCACTATAGGCGGTGATGCCGAGTAGAGGTAGAGATTTTTGTTTCATGATTATTTTTGTTGTTGCTCCCAGTTGAGGCTATCTTCAGGGGTATTTAAATTAGCAAAAGAGCCTAATTGTGGAGGGAAAATCACACATTTCGCTGCTATTTCCCGCATAAAAAACATTAATTTGCGCTCTCCTTTTGCAAGGTACTCATCCAATGAGGGGGCTAATGAACGATGGAGTAAGGCAAAAGTTGGGTGGTCACGTTCAGTATCATTGGCATAACAAGCCAAGCTATCACCTTTGTATTGAAACATGGTTGCTGCAAGCGTGAGTGGAAAAGCAGGTACATCACAAGGCACAAACAGTACCCACTCTGTGGCTGCATGATGTAACCCTGCTTGCATGCCTGCTAGTGGCCCTGCAAAATCATGATTGAGGTCAGAGATGACGGTAAATCCACTTTGTTGGTAGCGCTCTTGGTTGCGATTAGCATTGATAATCAGCGTGCCTACCTGTGGGATTAGGCGTTCAATAATATGTTGATACAGTGGCTTACCGAGTAAAGGCACCAAGCCTTTATCTTCGCCTCCCATACGCCGACCTAAACCGCCTGCGAGTATGACACCCGTAATCGACTGCGTATCTAACATATTCAATTTTCCTGACTATCTTCAATAAAAGGTTTCAACATGTTCGAAAATAAATTTCGTTATAGTATTTGCCAAAATTTATTCTATTTTCCTATAAAATCAACGAATGTTCATGCGAATTAAAGTTAAACTTTACTTAGATTGACATCAATTCGCTTTTTCTCTTGTATGATAGCAATTAATTTAGCCCGAATATTCGTGATGAAGGAATAAACATGAAATGCCATCGCTTAAATGAAGTTATTGAGCTGCTGCATCCTGTATGGAAAGACAACTCAGACTTAAACTTAGTGGAATTACTACAAAAGCTGGCCGATGAGGCAGGTTTTAAAGGACCATTGTCTGAGCTAACAGATGATGTGTTGATATATCACCTGAAAATGCGTGGAAAAAGCAGTGATGAAGCGATACCGGGCTTGAAAAAAGATTATGAAGAAGACTTTAAAACCGCGTTATTGCGCGCTCGCGGCATCATAAAAGATTAATCAGAGATGAATAATATCGAACACTCTCATTTTCACTTTAGTGGGATTTCCCCTGATTTGATCCTTGATGCGTTGATGGAAGCGGGCATTTACCCTGAATCAGGATTAACAGAGCTAAATAGCTATGAGAATCGGGTTTATCAGTTTCAGGATGAAAACCGAAAACGCTTTGTCGTGAAATTCTATCGCCCCGAGCGTTGGAGCCGGTCACAAATTCAAGAAGAGCATGATTTCACATTAGAATTGCAAGACGCGGGTTTATCTGTGGCTGCGCCACTGGAGTTTGCAGGGCAAACCGTGCTGGAATTTGGTGGTTTCATCTTTGCTGTTTTTCCAAGTATTGGTGGTCGCCAGTATGAAACCGATAATTTATTTCAGCTTGAAGACGTCGGGCGCTTATTAGGCCGTATTCACCAAATTGGTAAGAAAGAAACGTTTGTTTTTCGCCCAACACTGGGTGTTGCTGAGTATCTTGAGCAACCTCGCCAAATTATCGTACAAAGTGAATTGATCGCTCCAAGGTGGCAGGCTTCCATTATTGAATCACTCGATAGATTGATTACGCAAGTGAAGCAGTATTGGCCAACTATCTCATCACCAATACGTTTACAGGGGGATTGCCATCCCGGTAATATTTTGTGGCGTGATGAGGCTTGGCTGGTGGACTTTGATGATGCGCGTAATGGCCCAGCGGTACAAGATTTGTGGATGCTATTAAATGGCTCGCGTCAGGATCAATTAGTCCAACTAGATACGCTGTTAGAAGCCTATAATGAGTTTTGTGACTTTGATGTAAAAGAGCTCAAATTAATCGAGCCACTGAGAGCCATGAGAATGGTTCATTACTTAGGATGGATTATTCGCCGCTGGCAAGATCCCGCTTTTCCAAGAGCATTTTCATGGTTGCAGGATGATGATTTTTGGCAAAAACAATCCGTCGAATTTGCTCAGCAAATTGAACGATTGCAGGAAGCCCCTTTGCAGTTAAACCCTCAATTTTAATAAATAAGTGGTATTTTTTGGAGAACGTAGTATATGAAAAAAATCATGTTGGCTTTAATTGGTATTGCCATGTCATTTGGGGCAGCGGCCGCAAACTATTCAGAAGGGAAAGAGTACGTTGCTTTAAAACAACCAGTACAAAACTTACCACAAGTTTTAGAGTTCTTCTCTTTCTATTGCCCTCACTGCTATCAGTTTGAAAATGTGTATAAAGTGCCACAAACGGTAGAGAAAAACTTACCTGAAGGCGTCAAAATGGAACGTTACCACGTTGATTTCTTAGGCCCATTAGGGAAAAACCTCACTCAATCTTGGGCAGTGGCAATCGTTCTAAAAGTTGAAGATAAAGTGACGCCAATTCTGTTTGAAGGTATCCAAAAAACACAATCTATTCGTACGGTAGACGATATCCGTAACGCCTTTATTAAAGCAGGTGTGAGTGGTGAAGAGTATGATGCTGCACTAAACAGCTTCGTTGTAAAATCTTTAGTCGCTAAACAACAAAACGCAGCGCAAGATCTAAAACTACGTGGTGTGCCAGCGATGTTTGTTGATGGTAAATACCAAATCCGTAATGATGGCATTGCGGTCGATAAAGCCGAAGATTATGGGCAAGAGTTTTCTAAAGTTGTGAACTATCTGCTCGACAAAAAATAATCTCTCCTTGTGGCGGCGTGACTCGCCGCCACATTCATAATTATTCACGTTCCGTAATCAATATCCACAATACGTTTAAAATCCTTTTTTTGAGCTAGATCAAGCGATTTTCGTCTAACTCATTGATTTTATTTTCTTGTTTAACCCCTTGATCTTTTCTTAGTCATTGAATCTAAGGCATAACATTATTTTGCTCACAGAGTTATCCACAGGTTATATCGGTCAAAATAGGGTAGCGAAGGAGTAAAATGACGATTTAATTTATTTAATTGAGTAGGGGGAGGATTGTTGATGAAGTTGAAACTCGACGTGTATCTAAGCGCACATTGTGGCATCCTATTATTATTCATTCCTGACAAAAAGATGATGACAGATTATGGCTCAGATAGCAGAAAATCCCCTTATATTGGTAGATGGTTCATCTTACCTGTACCGTGCTTATCATGCATTCCCACCACTGACTAACAGTGCGGGCGAACCGACAGGAGCCATGTATGGTGTGCTCAATATGTTGCGTAGCTTGATTATGCAATATAAGCCAAGTCATGTGGCTGTCGTCTTTGATGCCAAAGGAAAAACATTCCGTGATGAGCTGTTTGAGAGTTATAAATCACACCGCCCACCGATGCCAGATGATTTGCGTGAGCAAATAGCGCCATTGCATGAAATGGTCGAAGCGATGGGACTACCGTTGCTGGTGGTTTCCGGTGTTGAAGCGGACGATGTCATTGGTACTCTTGCGAGGCAAGCGAGTCAAAAAGGGATCCCTGTCTTGATCAGCACAGGCGATAAAGATATGGCTCAATTGGTTGAGCCTAATATCACCTTGATCAATACCATGACCAATACCATTTTAGGCCCTCAAGAAGTTGAGGATAAATATGGGGTTCCGCCAGAGCTGATCATCGACTTCCTCGCATTGATGGGCGACTCTTCCGATAATATTCCAGGCGTTCCCGGTGTGGGCGAAAAAACGGCACTTGCTTTGCTGCAAGGCATTGGCAGTTTAAAAGAGATTTACGACTCTTTAGATAAAATCGCCCCACTTGGCTTTAGAGGATCGAAAACATTAGCCCCGAAAATGGAAGAGAATCGCGAGGTTGCTTTCCTTTCATACCAATTAGCGACCATCAAAACCGATGTGGAGCTAGAAAAAAGCTGCGAAGAACTTGCGATCTCCGAGCCAGACACAGACAAACTTTACCAGTTGTTTAGCCGTTATGAGTTTAAACGCTGGTTAGCGGATGTTGAGAATGGCACGTGGATGGATGGTAAAAGTGGTAAAAGTAGTGCGCCAGCGGCAAGTAAAACAGAAAAGAAAATTGAAGCCGTCATGGCAGCACCGACGTTGAGTGCGGAAAACTATCAAACTATCTTGGAAAAAGCGGATTTAGACCGCTGGATAGAAAAACTCACGTCAGCCTCAATCTTTGCCTTTGATACTGAAACGGACAGTTTGGATACACAAGAAGCGCGTTTAGTTGGGATGTCATTTGCCATTGAACCCGGCTATGCGGCCTATTTGCCATTAGGTCATGATTATCTTGATGCACCAGTGCAACTCCCATTAAATGATGTGTTGGCTGCCATGAAGCCGATATTGGAAAATGATAAAATACTCAAAATAGGTCAGAACTTAAAATATGACGCTGAGGTTTTACTCAACTACGATATTGAACTGAAAGGTATTGCATTTGATACCATGCTGGAATCCTATGTGCTAAATAGCGTAGCGGGTATGGGGCGCCATGATATGGATAGCCTAGCTGAACGGCACCTTAACCATAAAACGGTCTCTTTTGAAGAGATTGCAGGGAAGGGGAAAAAGCAGCTGACATTCAATCAAATAGCGCTTGAGCAGGCAGCCAATTACGCGGCAGAAGATGCCGATGTGACGTTATTGCTTCATCAAGCACTGTATCCTCAATTAGAGGCTGAGCCTAAACTGAATCACGTTTTCCGTGAAATTGAAATGCCATTAGTGCCTGTTCTTGTCAGAATGGAGCGTAAAGGGGTATTAATCGATGCTGCGGTACTAGCGGCCCAATCGAAAGAGATCACTGCGCGTTTGGCGGAATTGGAGAAAGAGGCATTTGAGCTTGCGGGTGAAGAGTTCAATCTTGCTTCAACCAAACAATTACAAACGATTCTGTTTGAAAAGCTACAACTGCCTGTAGTGAAAAAAACACCGAGTGGTGCACCGTCTACCAACGAAGAAGTGCTTGAGGAGTTGGCTCTAAATCACGCGCTACCTAAACTCTTGCTTGAACACCGTAGTCTCGCAAAACTGAAATCAACCTATACCGACAAGTTGCCGTTGATGATCAGCCCGAAAACTCAACGGGTACACACCTCGTATCATCAAGCAGTGACAGCGACAGGGCGCTTATCATCTCGAGACCCCAATTTACAAAATATTCCGGTTAGGACGGAAGAAGGTCGCCGTATCCGCCAAGCATTTATTGCACGCAAAGGCTACAAAGTAGTGGCCGCGGACTATTCGCAAATCGAATTACGTATTATGGCGCATCTATCGCAAGATAAAGGGCTATTAACGGCGTTTGCTGAAGGCAAAGATATTCACCGTGCAACGGCAGCAGAGGTATTTGGTGTACCACTGGATGAAGTGACAAGTGATCAGCGTCGTAGTGCAAAAGCGATTAACTTCGGTTTGATTTATGGTATGAGCGCATTTGGTCTTGCTCGACAGTTAGGCATTCCTCGCGGTGAAGCTCAGCGTTATATGGACCTCTATTTTGAACGTTATCCAGGCGTGCTGCGCTATATGGAAAATACGCGCCATCAAGCGGCTGAGCAGGGGTATGTTGAAACGTTAGAAGGGCGTCGCTTGTATCTTGCCGACATTAAGTCAAGTAATGGAATGCGTCGTAAAGCGGCTGAGCGTGAGGCTATTAACGCACCGATGCAAGGTACGGCAGCAGATATTATCAAGAAAGCGATGATCGCGGTGGATGCTTGGTTACAGACCGAAAAACCGCATGCTGACATGCTAATGCAGGTGCATGATGAATTAGTTTTCGAAGTCAAAGAGTCAGAGCTTGATAGTGTGACCACCAAAATACGTGAGTTGATGGAACAAAGTATGCAACTTGATGTACCGTTGAAGGTTGATGTCGGTATTGGTGATAACTGGGATGAAGCCCACTAGTTAGAGTCTGAACTGAGTCGGATAATGCTTAATTCGACTCAGTTTTATTTAGTCATATTATCTATTGTGAAATTATATATTATTCTATTAATACTAATACATAACTAAGTACAGATGAATATTTGGATGTTCTTTCACTAGCCATGATTTTCATTTGGGTATTAGGCTCAATAATTCCAGACCAAGATGATATACTGATTAAAGTAACTCCATATTGATTATAACGTGTATCAACTTCAGCAATTGCAACTTGCTTTCCATTGATATCTAGACGGTGATGGGCTTTTGTTTTTTGCCCTCTACTCGATGCCATCAATTTTGGAATGGTTATTTTCCTTTTTTGTGGTGAAGGAGAAATGATTAACGCTTCTCCATTTTTAATGCAATACATTTCATTTACTTTCACTGTTTATTTCCTTGAGCTCATTTTTACTTTAAAATCAATAATGGCATAGAAAATGATGAGTGATAAAAATGAAATTTATTAAGTTTTAATTAAAATAAATAATTTAATATTAAATAATTCGAATGCTAATTATTGCATTGTTGATTCATAAATTGATATTTCATTACCTAGCATTTTATTGATACGCTGAATGCTATTTTCGTTTAAGGAACCTTGTAAATATTCCATTTTTAATTGGTTGATTAAATAATCATATTGGGCATTCGATAAATTTTTTTTCGACTGATAGAGGGCGGCAGTTGCAGATAGTACATCGACAATAGTGCGTGTTCCTACTTGATAACCCGCTTCTGTGGCATCTAATGAGCTTTGTGTTGAAATGATTAGTTGCTTATAGGCATTAATACTACTTATTGACGACAATAGATTATTGTATGAAGAGTTAACTTGCTGGGTGACGTTTCGATTATCACTTTCAAGTTGCTCTGTTGCAGCCTCAAAACCATACTGAGCTTGCTTAACTTGAGAATTAACCGTATTTCCTTGATAGATTGGTAAATTTAACGAGAGGGCTGCATTGTTTTTCCCTGAATGGTTATTTATTTTATGCTGGCTTTCGATACTATTCTTATCTAGCCGAGTGTTATTGATGGCTGTAGAAGCATCTAAAGTGACTATAGGTAAATGCCCGCTTTTGGCGAGGGATATTTTATCATTTGATATTTCTTGTGACAGGCGAGCTTTTAATAAGCTCAGGTTTTTAATTCGCGCATTTTCAAGTAGAAATGTGATATTATCTGGTTTGGTGAGTTGTAACTTATTAATATTGAGTTTTGCTAATTGAGTATATCGTACTCCACTGATTTTTCTTAATACCTCAACTGAATTCTTCAATTCGTTGTAACCTAGAACCTCTTGAGCAATGATACTGTCATAGTTAGCTCTCGCATTTTGTACGTCAGTGATGGTCGTTAGCCCTACATTAAAGCGTTGTGTGGTTTGATCTAACTGATGATAAACCGCGAGTTTATGGGCTTTTATGTAAGTGAGGGCATCAATAAACTTTAATATATTAAAGTAAGAGATAGCCGTTTCTAACAGCAGATCTTGCTGGCTTATTTGATAGTTAATATCTGAAATAGCTGCATGTTTTTCTTGAATAGATAGTGATTTCCACTTAGATATATCAATTATAGATTGTGTCATTTGTAGAGATAATTCGGTGTTTTTAATATTTTTATTATCATCTGTACCATCATTGTTTTTATAGTTTGAATTAGCTTTTAATTTTAATTGAGGGAGTAATGAGCTACGCTCTTCATCTATTTTTTTATAGGCTTGATAACGTTCACTTTCTGTTTTTTTTAATGTGGGGTTGTTATCTTTCGTTATTTTATAAACTTGCAATAAATCCTCTGCGTTACAATTATAACCTATAATTATTGAACTTATTAAAATAAATAATTTAATTATTTTATTCATTATTATTAATTCCTAATTAATTTTTTACAGTTTAGTCTAAATGGGATTTAAGAAAGAGGTTTTAATTAAATTATAGCTCAGCTATTAAAATGTAAATATAAAAAACTACATTTAAAAGTTTAATTTAATGTATATGTTTTGCTATATGAGCTAACTTGATTAAGTTAGTGTAAAAAATGAGATTATTTTACTGTCGAACGTAACGTGCATTTACTACCTAAGAACGATTGTCACAGTACATTTTTTTACCTCAATATAGCGTTCATGTAACGTAATATCTTTTATGGCGACAGGCTTATCTCAGAGCCAAAGGATTAATCATGGAACGCTTATTTTCTCCAACTGCATTTCAAGGGCAGGTCGTGCTAGTTACTGGTGGGGCTCAAGGTATTGGTTTAGCGATTGTTGAAGCCTTTGCTCAATTAGGGGCTTGCGTGATTATGGCTGATTTGCAGTTACAAAAGGCGCAAGCAGCCGCAGCTTCATTAGTAGCAAAAGGGTTTAACGTTCAGGCGGAAGGTTGTGACTGTGCAAAGCAGCAACAAATAACAGCATTGGTTGCAAAAATAGATCGCGAATATCATCAATTAGATGTTGTTATCCATAATGCAGCTTATTTTCCGCTAACAGAATTTATGCAAATTGATGAGGCTTTATTACAACAGACACTGAGTGTTAATTTAATGGCGCCTTTTTATTTGGCTCAAGCGGCTCAACCGATTATGAAAAGGCAGGGAAGAGGGCGTATTTTAATCACCTCATCTGTCACTGGTCCTAAAGTCGCTTACCCAGGGCTTGCGCATTATGCCGCCTCTA
The DNA here is from genome assembly GCF_028482365.1 of Providencia sp. PROV122. NCBI lineage: Bacteria > Pseudomonadati > Pseudomonadota > Gammaproteobacteria > Enterobacterales > Morganellaceae > Providencia > Providencia sp. PROV122. The sequence goes on from NZ_JAMPQI010000018.1 coordinate 84,569, forward strand.
AAGCGGGGGTTAATGGTTTTATTAAGTCAGCCGCATTGGAGTTGGCTCCTTTTGGGATAACGGTGAATGGCGTTGAGCCGGGGATGATACGAACACCTGCGATGGAAAACTTAGGGGATGAGCAATTGAATCAAAGGATTGCTCGTGCTGTACCACTAGGGCGTTTAGGGGAAGCAGAAGATATTGCTGCCGCTATGGTATTTTTAGCCTCACAAGCCGCGGGATATATGACAGGACAGACTATTGTCGTTGATGGCGGAGCATTACTTCCCGAAAGCGCATTGTCATCAGCGGATATAAAACAATAGAGGCGAGCTTGCTTATTCTCTGAGTCATCAATAATGGCGTCAACCTATTCGCCGATTCGATAAAACACTCTTCTTATTTTCTTTATCGCATGTTGCCATATAGATGCGATAAAGCTTATTTCTGTCTGTTATTTGAACAAAATACGCGTTATTACCTAATGAGATAAAAAATTTACATTACATATTAATGCGACTTGGCTCTCATAAATATGTAATAAAAATACGTTTTTTGGCTATTATTATGATGTTTTATTCGCTGAATCGTAGTAAGCATTGAAAAAAAATTACAGAAAAGCTTTTTTTCGCGTAAAAAATCAAGTAAAGTATAAGGCGTAGGGTACAGAGGTAAGATGTTCTATCTTTCAGACCTTTTACTTCACGTAATCGGATTTAGCTGAATATTAGCTGCTCCAGTCAAAATTTTGACTGGAGCATTTTTTTATCCAAACTTTGTGTAAAGTTATCGTGCTTGCCGTTGTGCGCCGAGTGACGCACAAGGATCGAAATGGATCAAATTGGCGTGCTATACCAGCTATCAAGTTTGAGACGCAATTTATCAATACCGATTTTTTTCAATGCTGAAAAATATTCGACTTCGACGTCTCCCCCTAATGGAGAGAGTGCTTGGCGGACTTCCATTAATTGTTTTTTGCGTGCGCCAGAAGCGAGTTTATCTGCCTTAGTCAAAAGGACTAATACAGGAATTTCCATCGCAATAGACCATTCAATCATTTGCATATCAAGGTCTTTTAGTGGATGGCGAATATCCATCAATACGACAAGACCTTTAATACACTCCCTTTTTTGTAGGTATTCACCAAGCGCTTTTTGCCATTTGCGTTTCATCTCTTCCGGCACTTCGGCATAGCCATAACCCGGTAAGTCGACAAGACGAATGCCTTCTTCCACTTCGAACAGGTTAATTAACTGTGTCCGTCCTGGCGTTTTACTGGTGCGAGCAAGGCTTTTTTGTTGTGTAAGCGCGTTTAGTGCGCTGGATTTACCTGCATTGGAGCGGCCTGCAAAGGCAACTTCTATACCCGTATCTTTTGGTAGATGACGGATATCGGGTGCACTGATGACAAATTTTGTCATATGGTAGTTATGGTTTTTGATTGTCATAGGTTGTTCTCCCTGAGTTGACCTTTTGAGGCTGAGGGATTATAGCGACTGGTGGCAGACAAACAAAGCCAAAATTGCGATAGAGCAGTAGCTGTTTGCTTTTGAAACAACGATTTTACGTACATATTGGGCGTCATCTGACAGTTTTTGATGATTACTCGCTTATCTGACGTAAATAAAGGTAAATCTTTAGCAATATATTCAGCTTAGCTCTAGAATTGGTGAATTGTACTCGTCATACTTCCAGTTGCAGCTTTGTTGGCTATGTCTATTCACATGAGTCACATATTTGCTTATGCGCTTAGCTGCACCTCGAACTATTTCGAGTATAATTAAGTCATTTAGCTATAGCGAAAGGGATCTTGAATGTTAAAACGAATTTTTGTGCCTTTACTGGCGGTCTGTGCTATCAGCGCATCTTCTCTAGCATTAGCTGCGGGTGAAACGTATGTTAAATTAGTCACCTCAGCAGGTAATATTGAATTAGAACTGAATAATAAAAAAGCACCTGTGACCACTGAGAACTTTCTACAATATGTGAATGAAGGTTATTACAACGGAACAACGTTTCACCGTGTTATTCCTGGTTTTATGATCCAGGGTGGCGGTTTTAACAAAGATCTTCAGCAAAAGCAGACTCGTGCTCCAATTAAAAATGAAGCAGATAACGGTTTGCGCAATTTACGTGGAACCATTTCTATGGCACGTACAGCGAATAAAGACAGTGCGACCAGCCAGTTTTTTATTAATGTCGCTGACAATGCTTTCTTAGATCACGGTCAACGTGATTTTGGTTACGCTGTTTTTGGTAAAGTGGTAAAAGGCATGGATGTAGTGGATAAAATCTCTAAAGTAAAAACAGAGAATGTTGGTCCATATCAAAATGTGCCTGTTGAACCAATATCAATTATTTCTGCGGAAGTCATTAAAAAGCCATAATAGATAGAGTGGGTAGGTCGCTAGTATTTACCCACTTATATTATTTTTCATGTATAAGGCTGTATCACTGTGAGTGCTATTTATGTAGTGATGTACTCACAGAGTATATTTCCCCATTAATTAGAATTTATTTTCTTTTTCCCTTCTCTTTTTTCATTCTTTTCTTCTTATTAACCTGCTAGTTATTTTTACATAAATTCAATTTTGTGATCTTGCTCACCGCGCGGTTTGAAAACGGTTTGTTTGACATTTTTTCTTTGTGTTTCGTTGTTAATACATTTACTAACTTAAATATTGGCCTTTGCTAAGCATTTGCATGAAAAAATAAGTCAATCAATTGAAAGCTACTCCTTTCGATTTGAATGGAATCGAAAGGTTTTTTGAGGTTTTTTGCTCTAAAAATGAACTTTAACAAGGATCACATTTTCGATTGACTCACTCTGCTGTAATTCAGATATGTTGTTAGCATGGTCAATCGTGATAACAAGGTGATGTTTTTCGGAGTGATAAACATGAGTACAGATACCGTAAAAAGACGTGAATGCATCATGGATATGTTGTGCCAAGAAGGGAGTGTTCGTGTCGATGCTTTAAGCAAACAGTTTAATGTTTCTAGCGTCACTATTCGAAATGATTTACGTTATCTGGAAAAAAAGGGTTGTGCCTTACGCTCTTATGGCGGTGCAATGGTGAATCATAAATTTGCTTTTGATAGACCGTTACAAGTGAAAGGTCGCATGGATCGAGAAATTAAAACTCGTATTGCCAAAAAAGCGGCGGAATTTGTGAATGATGGGGATTCTCTCATCATTGATTCAGGCTCAACAACAGCAGAAATCGTTCCTTTTTTAAAACACCACCGTGATTTAGTCGTGATGACTAATGCTCTCAATATCGCATACGAACTGGCCGGTTTCGACAGCGTAGATGTTATGGTTCTTGGTGGACACGTACGCAAAAATTCTTATTCCCTTTATGGTCCTGCCGCCGAACAGCAGTTATCACAGTACCGTTTTGATACGTTGTTTCTTGGGGTAGATGGCTTTGATCTTGAAGCTGGGATCACCACACCGAATAGCGGAGAAGCGCATCTCAACCGTGTGATGTGTGATGTGGCACATCAAATTATCGCTGTAGCAGATGGCACTAAATTTGGGCGAAAGAGTTTTTGTTTAATACGCGAAGCTAGACTGATCCATCGTCTTATTACTGATAGCCGCATTCCACTTCATTATCGCCAAGCTTTAACGGCATTTGGTGTAGAAGTCATTGTTGTTGATGAATAAGGCATATCTATTTTAATTCTTAATTAAAAACGCAACGTTTTTAATCATATCTGAGTTATTTGGAGATATTATGCAGCCGCTATTACAGCTGATCCATCGCCATAAATCTGGCGAGGACGTTGGGGTTTACTCTGTCTGTTCCGCACACCCTTGGGTTCTAGAAAGTGCGATTCGTTTTGCTAAACAACGTAACTCTTCAGTATTAATTGAAGCCACTTCTAACCAAGTTAACCAGTTCGGTGGCTATACCGGTATGCTTCCTTGCGATTTTCGTGAAATGGTATGGAAAATCGCGGATCGATTGGCTTTCCCACGTGAAAAAGTGTGGTTAGGCGGCGATCATTTAGGCCCTAATGCATGGCAAAACCGTTGCGCTGATGAGGCGATGCAACTATCAGAAACACTCATTTATGATTATGTTGCGGCAGGCTTTCGTAAAATTCACCTTGATTGTTCAATGTCTTGTGCTGATGACCCTATTCCTTTGAGCGATGACGTTGTCGCTTCCCGTGCGGCAAGGCTATGCCAAGTGGCTGAACGTAGCTGGCAAGATCATGGTGGTGAAGCCCCTGTTTATGTTATTGGCACAGAAGTTCCTGTGCCGGGCGGTGCGAAAGAATCGATGGATGGATTACAAGTAACATCGCCCGAAGCTGCTAAAACCACATTGTCTATCCATAAAAATAAATGGCAAGAGCATGGGTTAGCCGATGTGTGGCCCCGAGTGATTGCCTTGGTTGTTCAGCCAGGGGTCGAATTTGATCATCACAATGTTGAACATTATCAACCTGAAAAAGCGAAAGCACTTAGCCAATTTATCGAATCAGTTCCCCATCTTGTTTATGAAGCACACTCTACCGATTACCAAGCACTAAAGGCGTATCGTCAGTTAGTCCGCGACCATTTTGCGATCTTAAAAGTTGGCCCTGCATTAACGTTTGCTTTACGTGAAGGGTTATTTGCACTCGATAAATTAGATCGTGAATGGAATGGTGAGCGTGATGCTGCCCATTTACACGCAACCCTCGAACAAATTATGAATGAGCAGCCAGAGCGTTGGAGCCCTTATTACAAAGGGAGTGCTCATCAGCAATACATCGACAGACAATATAGCTTAAGTGACCGTATTCGCTATTACTGGGCGGAGCCTGAAGTTGAAAAAGCAGTGGCGAAATTATTGGACAATTTACGGCAAAACCCAGTACCGATTTCGATGCTGAGCCAATACCTACCAGAGCAGGCCGAAGCCGTTAAAGTCGGTGACTTAGAGAATGACCCAAAAGCGTGGGTCATGGATAAGGTTCGAAGCGTATTACTTCAATATGCGTTGGCATGTGAATCACAGTCAAAAGGAGCGGTGGCATGAAGGAAATATTGTCATATTCACAATCATGGTTAGAGCAGCACGGCGCTCTGTTTACTGCACAAGAAATTACTCATCAGCCCCGCTTATGGCGTGAATTATATCGGGAGTTAGCGGCTAAATCGGAGCAATGGCAACCGTTTTTATCTGAACTGCTCGCCAAGCCGGATTTACAAATTGTGTTATGTGGTGCTGGGTCGTCTGCCTTTGCAGGGAAAGCCATGGCACCTTGGTTACGTGAATATTGTGGATTAGACGTACATGCGTATGCATCTACCGATATTGTACCAACACCTTGGCATTACCTCGATAAACATAAACCGACATTATTAGTTTCTTATGCTCGCTCGGGTAACAGTCCTGAAAGTGTTGGTGTCGTAGAGCTGGCAGATGAGCTACTCGACGATGTTTATCACCTTATGTTGACCTGTAATCCAGATGGCGCCTTGGCACGTTATGCGGAAGGGAAAAAGCATGTTTGCTCTTTAATCATGCCCGATGGTTCTCATGACAGCAGCTTTGCCATGACCTCAAGCTTTAGCTGTATGACATTAGCGACATTATTACTATTTGGTGTTCAAGATTTTACTCAAGCACGTAGTTATGTTGAAGAGATTGCCACACTTGCAGAAACCGGCATTCCACAATGGTTGCCGATGATCCAAGGCATGACAGGAAATGGTTTTAGTCGAATGGTTGTGCTTGGCTCAAGTTGTTTTACGGGGATTGCCGAAGAAGGGGCGCTGAAGATGTTAGAGCTCACATCGGGGAAAGTTGCAACGCGCTTTGATTCAACATTAGGGGTTCGCCATGGCCCTAAATTTATGATTGATAAAGAAACATTGGTAATAGTGATGTTATCAGCCGAGGAGTATTGCCGTCACTATGATATAGATTTGCTCAATGAGCTGAAACATGACCAGCGGGCAAAACACATTGTGGCATTGAGTAGTTTACCTTTAGAGCAGGCCGTCGTGCTTGATAGCCCACTCAATGATATTTGGTTGATATTTCCTTATCTCGTCTTTTTACAGCTTTTGTCATTTGAAGCTTCTCTCAATCATGGTTTATCACCGGATAACCCTTGTCCGACGGGGGAAGTGAATCGTGTTGTTAAAGGTGTTCAGCTATACCCATACAAATCAACAAAATAATAATAGGAGTGAGTATGTCTACCCCAAATATATTGATGACTCGTATCGATAATCGTTTGATCCATGGTCAAGTTGGCGTGACTTGGACAAATTCTCTTGGTGCTAATTTAGTGGTTGTTGCAAATGATGAAGCCGCTGTTGATCCCGTTGCTCAATCTTTGATGGATATGGTGGTTTCCGATGGTGTACAAACTCGCTATTTTACGCTGCAAAAAACCATTGATGTGATCCATAAGGCTGCGGATCGACAAAAGATTTTTATCGTTTGTAAAACGCCTCAAGATGTACTCACCCTAGTTCAAGGTGGAGTTCCTATCAAATTTGTCAATGTTGGCAATATGCACTTTATCGAAGGTAAAAAACAAATTCATAAAACGGTCTCTGTGGATGATAGCGATATTAATGCATTCCGCGAATTAGAAAAATTAGGGATCACTTGTGAAATTCGTCGTGTACCTGATGAGGCGGGGGAAGCCGTCTCTAAGCTAATTAGCTAAGGAGGTCAGTATGATGACTGACGCACTACTTATCGCTTTGATTGCTGGGATCGCGGGAGTCGATTTATTTAATGGTTTGACACACTTCCATCGACCTGTGGTTATTGGGCCTATTGTTGGATTGATTTTAGGTGATGTGCAAACGGGGTTATTAGTCGGAGGAACGTTAGAGCTGGTTTGGATGGGGATGGTGCCACTTGCTGGTGCTCAGCCCCCCAATGTCGTGATTGGCGGTATTATTGGCACGACATTTGCCATCATGACACATGCGGATCCTAAAGTTGCTATCGGTATTGCTGTACCGTTTTCTATCGCGGTACAAGGCTGTATCACATTACTGTTCACACTCTATTCACCCATGATGCATAAATGCGACGAAATGGTGAAAAAGCTCAATTGGCGCGGTATTGAGATGGTGAACTATTTTGGGATCCTGATTCTGTTTTCTTTCTACTTTATTGTTGCTTTCTTACCCATCTACTTTGGTGCTGATGCCGCAAGCGCCATGGTACAAAAAGCACCTCAATGGCTATTGGATGGCTTAGCTGTGGCAGGTGGCATGATGCCTGCGATTGGTTTCTCACTACTGATGAAAATCATGATGAAAAAGACGTATGTTGCCTATTTTATTCTTGGTTTTATTTCAGTGACTTTCCTGAATATGCCCATTATTGCGGTCGCACTTGGCGCGTTTGCAATCGCACTGATTGATTTCTTCAACCGCACACGTAATGACAACAATGATAACGGCAGCTCACCTAAAGTTGCTCAGGAGATGAATGATGGCATTTAATGACAATGATGAAGCTCTGGCAGCAAAAGCGGAGCAACGAATGGCTCAAGCGATGGCAACTAGTCAGGTTGAGCGTGATGATTACCTTGATAGCGAACCTGCAACAGCACTGACTCACCGTGATATTAACGTTATGGCACTGCGTTCGCTATTACTACAAGCTTCTTTTAACTATGAACGTATGCAAGCTGGCGGTTGGCTTTATACCTTGATCCCAGCGTTACGTAAAATTCATAAAAAACCGGAAGATTTATCTAATTCTATGAAAATGCACATGGAATTTATCAATGTGCATCCATTTGATGTGACATTTTTATCCGGTTTAGTGCTAGCGATGGAGCGTAGCAAGGAGAAGATTTCCACCATTCGTGCAGTGAAAATAGCGTTAATGGGGCCGCTAGGCGGCATCGGCGATGCGTTGTTCTGGCTAACCTTATTGCCCATCTGTGCTGGTATTGGGGCATCACTCGCACTACAAGGCAGTTTATTTGGGCCGATTATTTTTCTGCTTATGTTCAATATCGTGCATTTCGCATTGCGTTTTGGACTGGCTCATTATGGTTATCGCGCGGGAACAAAAGCGATAGCCATGCTAAAAGCACATACCAAAAATATCTCACATGCCGCTTCTATTGTTGGAATGACGGTTATCGGCGCCCTAGTTGCCTCTTATGTGCATCTTTCTACACCACTAATCATGACGGCTGGTGAAGCAAAAGTGGCTTTACAGACAGACGTTCTAGACAAACTGATGCCAAATTTATTGCCATTAAGCTTTACGTTACTTGTCTACTGGCTAATGAAAAAAGGTTTTTCACCTGTGAAATTAATTGGTGTCACCGTGGTATTTGGCGTGCTTGGTAAATTAGTTGGATTCTTATAAGAGGAATGGCAAATGTTAGGTGTCGTCATTACAGGCCATGGAGGTTTTGCGAGTGGCCTGTTACAAGCAGTACAACAGGTTATTGGCCCACAAGAACAATGTGTTGCGATAGATTTTCCTGAGGGAATGTGTACCGATTCGCTTCAACAAGCATTAAGAAAGGCAAGTCAGCAATGTGATCAAGGTGATGGTGTCGTTTTTTTAACAGATTTATTAGGTGGCTCACCATTTCGGCAAGCGTCATTGATGGCCTTGGAAAATCAAAACTACCAAGTTATCACTGGAACCAATATGCAAATGGTCGCAGAAATGATGCTGGAGAGGGATGGAATGTCAGTAACAGAATTCCGCGATATGGCATTGGAGTGTGGGCATCGGGGTTTAACCAGTTTGTGGCATGAGCAACAACGTGAAAAACAATCTGTTGCTCATGATGATGGCATTTAAGGAGAGCATATGTATTTAATTTCTAACCGTGAAATGTTGAAAAAAGCACAACGTAATGGTTATGCAGTTCCCGCTTTTAATGTACATAACCTTGAAACTGTTCAAGTTGTTGTCGAAACAGCAGCAGCGATGTCATCCCCCGTTATTTTAGCAGGAACACCGAGCACGTTTACTTATGCAGGATTGGAATACATGGTATCGATTTGTCGTGAAGCTGCACGAGTGAATCACTTACCGATTGCATTACATCTTGATCACCATGAGGAGTATGACGATATTTGCCATAAAGTACGTGCCGGTATTCGTTCTGTGATGATTGATGGTTCTCACTTTGCTTTCGAACAGAATATCGAAGCCGTCAGTAGAGTCGTGAAATATTGCCAAAATTATGATGTCAGCGTTGAGGCGGAGTTAGGGCGATTAGGGGGGCAAGAGGACGATTTAGTCGTTGATAGCAAAGATAGCTTCTATACTGATCCTATGGCGGCGAAAGAGTATATCACGCGTACAGGTATTGATTCATTGGCCGTCGCGATAGGATCCGCCCATGGCTTATATCATGGTGAACCTCACCTTGATTTTGAGCGTTTAGCGGCGATTAAACAGCAAGTCGATATTCCTTTGGTCCTACACGGTGCTTCTGGTATCCCTGAAGAGATGATTAAACGAGCGATTTCACTTGGTGTGTGCAAAGTGAATGTGGCAACAGATTTAAAAATTGCTTTTGCGGATGCTGTCAAAGCGCATTTTGCTGAGCACCCAGACGCTAATGACCCTCGTAAATATATTACACCAGGTAAAGAGGCAATGCGTAAAGTCGTTGAAAGTAAAATCAATATTTGTGGCAGTGCTGGTATGATGTAAGCCGTGTTTACTGACGCATACAAGAGGCACTGATAGGATGTAAGATGATGAAATCAGATAAACAGATATATGTTCGTAGGGCATTATTGCCTTCTGGGTGGGCTGATAATGTTTTAGTCGTATTGAATGATAATGGGTGTATCCAACACGTTATCCCGAATACGAAGTCTGCTGAAGAGCTATTGCCATTCACATTATTGCCTGCACTTATTGATACCCACATTCATGGTAGTGCTGGTGCCGATGTGATGGATGCGACCCATGAATCGCTCAATAATATATCTCGTTTCTTAGCATCGAAAGGCGTTGGCGCATTTTTAGCAACAACAGTGACCGCCCAGCATAAAGATATTGAGCGAGCATTGGTTCAAGTGAAAGATAGCCAGAAGCAAGGGGTAGATGGCGCCGAAATTCTAGGAAGTTATCTTGAAGGGCCATTTTTTACGGCCCAACATAAAGGAGCTCACCCAGAAAGCTTATTGCACCAACCTGAGAAAGCCCTATTACAGCAATGGATATCACTTGCTGAAGGAAGTTTAAAATGTGTAGCTCTCGCACCCGAGCATCCAACCTCTCTTGAGCTAATACCTTGGTTAAAATCACAAGGGATCCGTGTCATGCTTGGCCACTCCAGTGCGGATTATGCATTGACTCAGGATGGGCTAAATCAAGGTGCGGATGGGGTTGTTCATTGCTATAACGGCATGAATGGCCTACATCATCGTGAGCCAGGCATGGTCGGTGCAGCCTTAACCAACGACCAATGTCAGGTTGAATTAATCTGTGATGGTCATCATGTACATCCTGCCGCTATCAAAGTGGTTTACCGCTGCTGTGGGGAGCGGTTACTACTGATTACAGATGCGATGCGTGCTACTGGCATGCCTGATGGTGAATACTCTCTCGGTGAAATGACTGTGCAGATGAAAAAGGGGGTTGTCAGAACAGAAAGTGGTAGCCTCGCAGGGAGTACCTTAACCCTCGAACAAGGAGTGAAAACATTGCAGCAAGCTTGCGACATATCATTCGCACAAGCATGGTTACATGGCAGTTTATATCCAGCAAAAGCATTAGGTATTGCGGATCGTCTGGGATCAATCGCCCCCAACAAGCAAGCGAATTTAACGCTCTGTGATACAGCAGGCGAAATACAAGCAACCTTTGTAAACGGTAAGCGGGTTTTTCAACGATAAACAGATTTAGGGTATGAAACGCCATGCCCTAAGCGGTTGTCTTGCAATTGTATGAATAGATGTAGAATGGAACGTTGTTATTCTTATTAATTAAGAATAACTTGTTATCAGTATGTGAATATAATTCCATGATTTTTATATGGAAACTGGCTTCAGTAAATCAGATTACTTGATTTAAATAGGCTATTTTCCTGCTTCGGCTGTGTTATGATACCTGCCCCCGACTATTTTTTGCTATTTTTTAGTCAGAGTTCTGATTGCTAAGCGCAAAAAACTGTGTATGGGAATATAACATATAATGATAAAAATCAGTCGGATAGGCTACTATGCTTTTACTTATTGATAATTACGATTCATTTACTTATAACCTATATCAATACTTCTGTGAATTAGGGGCGGAAGTACTCGTTAAACGTAATGATGAAATTTCTATCGAAGAGATAGAGTTGTTAGCGCCTACACACCTAGTGATCTCACCAGGCCCTTGTACGCCTGATGAGGCAGGGATCTCTCTTGAAGCAATTAAATATTTTGCAGGGAAAATCCCTATCTTAGGCATTTGTCTTGGTCATCAAGCGATCGGTCAAGCCTTTGGTGCAACGGTTGTGAAGGCTAGAGAAGTGATGCATGGCAAAACATCGGCTATTCATCATAACCACCAAGGGGTATTTAAAGGTTTAAATCGGCCACTAACAGTTACACGTTATCATTCTCTCGTTATTGCCGCAGAAACATTACCAGCGTCTTTTGATGTCTCCGCATGGTCACTGAATAACGGTGACGTAGATGAAATTATGGGAATACGTCATAAAACTCTGCCAATTGAGGGGGTTCAGTTTCACCCAGAAAGTATTCTGAGTGAACAAGGCCATGAATTGTTGAATAATTTTTTAAAATATTAGTTACTCACTGTACCTATAAAAAAATAAATTCATCCCCATCACTCGCTTTGCTATTGCTCTTTTGTGATTTTTTATTCATATTTAATGATTATATTTTCACTTAGGCATTGGATAAGGCAGGTGAGGGGTATGAAAGAACCACAAGCAGTAAATCGGCAAACTTATGATCAGGTTATTTTACCTATTTATTCTCCAGCGGAATTTATTCCTGTCCGTGGGGAAGGTAGCCGAGTTTGGGATCAGCAAGGTAAAGAATATATCGATTTTGCTGGTGGGATCGCGGTATTGGCATTAGGCCATTGTCATCCCGCATTAGTTGCTGCTGTTCGTGAGCAAAGTGAGAAACTATGGCATGTCAGTAATATTTTTACTAATGAGCCAACCTTAAGATTGGCACAGAAGCTGATCAATGCGACGTTTGCTGAGCGAGTGTTCTTCGCCAATTCAGGGGCGGAAGCTAATGAAGCTGCGTTTAAGTTAGCGCGCCATTATGCCATTACCAAGCACAGCCCATATAAAACCAAAATTATTGCGTTCAAACAAGCTTTCCACGGGCGTACTTTCTTTACGGTTTCAGTTGGAGGCCAAGCGAAATATGCGGATGGTTTTGGGCCGAAACCTGCTGATATTATTCATGTGCCATTTAATGATCTCGATGCCGTGAAAGCGGTGATAGATGAAAATACCTGTGCGGTGGTATTAGAGCCTGTTCAAGGGGAAGGTGGTGTGACTGCTGCCACGCAAGAGTTTATGCAAGGTGTGCGTAAGCTATGTAATGATAACAATGCATTACTGGTATTTGATGAAGTACAAAGTGGTATGGGGCGCACTGGGCAGTTATTCTCTTATATGCACTACGGCGTGACACCGGATATTCTGACTACAGCTAAGGCTTTAGGTGGCGGTTTCCCTATCAGTGCAATGTTAACAACCCATGAAATTGCGCAAGCTATGGGGTTGGGAACTCACGGTACCACTTATGGTGGTAACCCATTAGCCTGTGCGGTTGGTAATGCAGCATTTGATATTATCAATACAAAAGAGGTACTTGATGGTGTGACAAAGCGTCGTGAATTATTTGTTGCTCATTTGAATAAGCTGAATGAGAAATATAATATTTTTGCTGAAATTAGAGGCATGGGGCTATTAATTGGTGCAGAGCTTAAAGGGGAATTAAAAGATCGTTCGAAAGATATTTTACAAGCTTGTGCCAATGAAGGATTAATGATGCTTAATGCTGGCGCTAATGTATTACGTTTTACGCCATCGTTAATTATTTCGGAAGAAGAAATTAATAGTGGTATGTTGAAATTAGAAAAAGCGATTGAACGTATTCTGAAATAAATACATTTTTAACACTCAAAGAGGTTAATACCTCTTTGAGTCTTTTTGACCCTATAAATAATTTGGGGTATTTGCCTTTCATTAAAGGTGACCGTTTAGGCGGTCACCAAATACAATAATAAAACGGCTCATTGCCTGTTTCCCGTTTTGAATTGGCATACTCTACTTTTTAGAGGCCGATTCAATCGCTAAATAAATGGCTTTACGCACAGGATCATTAGAGCCTGATTGAGGGGGATTTTTTCATGCTCAAAGTGTTCAGTCAATTCCATATTTAATGTTGTTTCAACGATCAGTTTAGTCAGCCGTCGAGTGAACTGATTGAGCCGCTTCTCGTTTAAATTCCGCCCTGAAGTTACGTCGAATTTGCTTTGTTATACATGTCACCTGTTAAGTTATGCAGTGTATAATAACAGCTCTATTTAGGTGGCCAAATTAACTATGCCACTACACATACATCTATTCCGAAGGTGAAAGCGGAATTAATAAATAAAGAAACAGGGGAAATATTTAAAGAGACTAACCAAGGAAATAGACCGGATTATTTTTTAGGTGATAAAAATCGTCCAACGTTAATTAACGATAGAATGAAACTAAAGTAGAAAAAATCCTAGCAAATATGTATCGAATGGAAATATGGCTTCTGCTCATGCTGAAGTTGGTACTATTCGTAAGCATATGAAGATTATTACCGTTAGTCGAGATATGAATATGAGGGTGACAAAAGAGCCTGTATGTGGATATTGCCGCAATGGCAGATAAAGAAGGATTGAAATTATCAGTCAGCCGGATAGTCAACGACTCGGCTTGGTGTGTGAGGGGAAAGTGACTGCCTACCGTAAACCCGAACTCATTCTGCCACTGACCACTAATAATCAGCTATGGGCGGGGGCGCAAGTACCCCATGGTATACTGTCTTGATTTTACCGCGTGTTCTTTAGCTGTTTGTGTTTTTACAGTACAATCGCCTCGACTATAGACTTAAAAATCCTTAACTGTTCAATCCGTTACCAGTAGTTAATTTTATCTACTGAGATTTGATTTCACTTATTCAATAAATAACTTCATTGGCATGATTCAGCCAGCCCACACACTGGATGTCGGCAACAAGCGTTATATTTTTCGGGCTAAAAATCTAATTATCGCTGTCTCAATTAAGGAGCTGTGGACAAGTAATATTGGCACGTAGTTGAAAATGCCTTCCTGTAAATTTAGAAATACCGAGCCGCCGTAACTCGGTATCACAAATTAACAAGCAATTATGAAAACATGATTGCCTTAGCATGTTCAGTCATGTGGCTCCCTATATGATTTATTAAAAAATAAACAGCAAAGGTCAACATGCCCTAGCACTTTTTGTATTGATATTTTTTGTATGATTAATGCTAATTTCTTTCTTTGGCATTTTATCGATATTTGTTTTGCGCGGATCGGCAGTCGAAGGGGATAATGCCATTCCACTCAGGTCTCTTTTTACCTGCCCATTGATAATTACTCGCCCCTTGCCCTGAGAATGAGATGAAATAATGTCAGTAGCCTGATGAATGGAACGTTTTTTTCTAGGTTGATCTAATTCCTGAGTGATAGTCGGTATCTTGAGGGGAATTCGGCTTCCTTTTTGATGTGCGATTGGTTTTGGGGGCGTGAAATTTTTAATTATTGCCTCTTTCTCGGATTGAGTTTGTGCTTTTTTATCCATATACCATACTAAATCCAGCTCTGAGTAGTCAGTGCCAATAAGGCTTGCATTGAGTTCTAATTTTTTCAGGTGGATCATTGAATTCACCTTTAGTGATTCAGCAGAATAACTATTAGCATCTAAATTAGCAGCAACCCTCTCACATTTAGATCTCAACTGCTCAAGTTTTTGTCGAAGATCCGTTGTGGGTCTAGGTATATTTAACGAATGAGCTGACTGGTTACCACTCATATTACAATCATGCTCTTTAATCGTATTTGTTGAATGCTTCGATTTTAATGAATAGTTCAATGGTAACGATAATGAGGGCAGAGAAGGGAGTTGACTCTCCTTTAGGATATTGGCGATATTCATTGCCGCATCGATTTTAGCTTGTCGCTCTTTAAATGCGTTGTCATCGAATTTTACTGGTGTAGGTAAGGTGATTGATATTGGCTTAATGCTATTTGTTTCGTTAAGAAACTTATATTTTGCCTCTAAATTATTTCTTTTTATCCTGCATGATTCAGAGATTGTCTCAGGGGTCATATTGCCACGCTTTAGCATCTCTGCATGAGCCGTGATTGTTTGGTTGATATATTTTAGGGATGGACGATGTTCACTTATTTTCATTTTAATAAAACCTTCAAATAATAGTATATTAATTATTCTAGATTTTATTTTTTAGTAGATATGAATAATATAAAATAACGATATTAATGCTATTTTCTGGTTTTTCGGTGATGTTGAAGCAAAAATGGCTCTATATCAAAGATATAAAGCCATTATGCAATCGCGGTCTTACCAAAGTGGTGAGACTAATATCGGTTAACGAGTACCGTACACGACAATCGTTTTACCGTGTGCGGAGATCAGATTCTGGTCTTCTAGCATTTTCAAAATGCGACCAACGGTTTCGCGTGAACAACCAACGATTTGGCCAATTTCTTGGCGAGTGATCTTAATTTGCATTCCATCTGGATGCGTCATCGCATCGGGCTGTTTCGCTAAATTAAGCAGAGTTTGTGCAATACGGCCTGTCACATCAAGGAAAGCAAGGTTACCGACTTTTTCTGAGGTGGTTTGCAGGCGACTTGCCATTTGCGCAGAAAGGCGCATAAGAATATCAGGATTGACCTGAATAAGTTGACGGAATTTTTTGTAAGAAATTTCAGCGACTTCGCAGGCACTTTTTGCTCTAACCCAAGCTGAACGTTCTTGTCCTTCTTCAAATAACCCTAGTTCACCAATGAAATCTCCCTGATTTAAATAGGAGAGGATCATTTCTTTGCCTTCTTCATCTTTGATTAAAACAGCCACTGAGCCTTTAACGATATAGTAAAGGGTTTCTGCTTTTTCACCCTGATGAATCAGAGTGCTCTTGGATGGATATTTATGAATATGGCAGTGTGACAAAAACCATTCAAGAGTAGGGTCTGTTTGTGGCTTGCCGAGAACCATTAGCGTTATCCTCTGTATGTTAATACAGCCATTCAGTTAATTGTAACGAGAACGGCTGGTTTTTAAAGTCACTAGCTTAGCATATTAATTCGCATTATAGAGCAAGTTAATACCAACACTATAATATTATCAATTGAAACCTTGAGTTTTGATCTTAACCCTATCAGGTGGAACTTTGTTTGTAACATATTCAACCGAGAAAGTCTTGCTTTTATCGGTTCAGCATCTTAAAGCAGCTATTTGATTGAAAGTATTTATGCAACAATGTTATCTTTTAGAAAATATTTTCCTAGGGGAATTAAATATGGAAGCAAGAGTTAAATGGGTTGAAGGTCTCTCATTTTTAGGAGAATCAGCATCAGGCCATCAAGTTATGATGGATGGCAATTCAGGTGATAAAGCTCCAAGTCCAATGGAAATGGTGTTAATGGCGGTTGGGGGGTGTAGTTCAGTGGATGTTGTGTCTATTCTACAAAAAGGCCGCCATGACGTAAAAGGTTGTGAAGTTAAATTAACCTCACAACGCCGCGATGAAGCTCCACGTTATTTTACCCATATCAACTTACATTTTATTGTAACTGGAACGGATTTAACGGAAAAAGCGGTTGAACGTGCAGTTCAACTTTCGGCTGAAAAATATTGCTCAGTCTCTTTAATGTTAGAAAAAGCGGTTAAAGTTACCCACAGTTTTGAAATCCAGAATCAATAATTTATTTATTAATTATATAATTTTTTTAATTCATGATGCTTATTTATTAAATAATAATAAGCATCATCGGCGCTTAATCGTGTTTCTGCTTTATTAATTTTTCAACGAGAGGTGTCATAATTAATTCCATGGCTAAGCCTAATTTACCGCCAGGAACAACAATGGTATTCATTGCTGATATAAATGAGCCGTTTAACATGGACAGTAAATATGGGAAGTCAATTTGTTCTAGCCCCCTAAAACGGATCACAATAAAACTTTCATCTTGTGAAGGGATCGCTTTCGCAGAAAATGGGTTTGATGTGTCGACAGTGGGGACGCGTTGGAAATTAATATGCGTACGTGAAAATTGCGGCGTAATATAGTTGATGTAATCCCCCATTGAACGAACGACGGAGTCCATGACGGCTTCACGTGAATGGCCGCGTTCGGTCGTATCGCGGATCAACTTTTGAATCCATTCAAGGTTAACAATTGGTACAACGCCCACCAATAAATCAACATGTTGTGCAACATCATTTTCTGGCGTCACCACCCCGCCATGCAAGCCTTCATAAAAAAGAATATCACTGTTCGCAGGCAGGGACTCCCATGGCGTAAATGTACCGGGTTGAAGCCCATACGGTACCGCTTCATCATAGGTATGCAGGTACTTACGCGATTTACCATTACCATGTAAGCCATACTCTAACAGTGTCTGCTCTAATAAGGCGAAGTCATTGGCTTCTGGACCAAAGTAGCTGATATGGCGGCCTTGCTCTCTCGCTTTGCGAATAGCCATGTCCATTTCAGGCCGAGTATAACGATGGAAACTATCACCTTCTAAGGTTGCGGCTTGAATATTTAATTGGTGGAATATTTTACGAAATGCCAGACTTGTTGAGGTGGTTCCAGCACCACTAGAACCGGTAATTGCAATAATGGGGTGCTTTTTTGACATCGTGGACTCCCTGTGTTGCGTTACGTCCACGCTGTTTAAGCCATGAGCGAAACGGGGTTACGGGCGAAACTGATTTTTAGGCATAAAATTAACAGATTCGTGCAATTCTGACCAGACTAGCACAATTTCCCCAGAAACTAACAGCCGTTTCACATCATCCACTTTCTGCTGTAACGTCTTTTCATGCTCGCCGTAATCCGTTCCTTCACGGAGCACATAAGCTTCAATTAGGTTTTCCAAAGTTTCAGGTGCTAAATCTTTCCAAGGAATAATCATGATTGTTTATCCAAATACGGTGTTAGCCACTGTGGAATACGTTTCTCTAGCCACATTTCTGGCTTTCTTAAACTACCGCTAACAAAACCAACATGCCCACCATGCTCTGTCATTTGGTATTCAATATTAGCAGGTAAACGTGAGATATCTGGCACGACTTCAGGTGCCATAAAAGGGTCATCTTTTGCGTGAATAATTAATGTTGGTTTTGTAATACGAGGCAGTCTTGGTAATGCACTGCATTTCTGGTAATAGTCGGTCGCATTCTCAAAACCATGAATTCTTGCGGTGATCACATCATCAAATTCACGAATACGTTTTAGCTGCTTTAATTGTAGCAAATTAAGCGGTAATGAACCCGGGTAGCGAACGAGTTTACGTGTTGCGTTACGCTTTAATCCATTAAGTAAATAGCGTTGGTAAAATTGAGAAAACCCTTTTTCCATACGGATTGAGCAAGGCTCTAGCATTAAAGGTGCGGAAACAACAACACCTGCATCAATATCGGCGTCATCACCATTTTCCGCTAAATAGCAGGCTAACATATTGCCACCAAGAGAATAACCAACAGCCGCTGTCGGAACATCCCCCCAAGTCTGCTTTAACCAATGCAAAAAGTAACGTGCATCACTGGTTTCGCCAGAGTGATAGATCCGTTTTTGGCGGTTAGGCTCGCCGCTACAACCGCGAAAATGCATAATCACACCCAGCCATCCCTGCTTTTGGGCACTTTCAAGCATCCCATGCGCATAGGGGCTTTTAAAGTTACCTTCTAAGCCATGAAAGATGACTAAACGAGGTTTTTTGCTTGCCTGTTCGGGAGCTTCACTCCATGCAAGATCAATAAAGTCGCCATCAGGTAGCTCTAGCCGTTGCCAAATTGGTTTGATTTTCGGCGTTCTACGAAAAATTCTTGGCAATAATGTTTGAAGATGTGGATTTTTAGCCCAATTAATAGGGCGAAAGTTTTCTGACATAGCCTTAATTTAATTTAGTAATTCCCTTGTAGGGCACATAACATACTGTTATTTTTTTATGATGCAAGTATGCTCAATTTTTGAGGATTGATTATAAATGAGTCTAGGGCTGGTTTTTTCTCTTTTTACATTTCTATTCATTGCAGCAATAACACCTGGCCCTAATAACATGCTATTAACATCAAGCACGGCAAATTATGGGTTTCGTCGCAGTATTCCCTTATTATTAGGGATTATGTTAGGCATGCAATCAATACTTTACCTCTCCGCTTTCGGTGTTGCAGCGCTTTTATTGCTTTATCCTGCTTTGCATGTGGCGATGAAAATCGCGGGTAGTACGTACCTATTGTGGTTAGCATGGAAAACCGCTACGGCTCGTTATTCGCCACTAAAAACAGAAACGACAGCAACAAAAAATATCAAATGGTATCAAGGTGGTTTGTTACAATTTTTAAATCCTAAAGCATGGATGATGGGGTTAGGTGCTGTGGGGAGCTATAGTCTACCCGGAGAACTGTTTGTGCAATCCATTATCATCATGAGTATTGCGGTGGTTACCGTTAATTTTGTGGCAGGGCTAATCTGGATGGCGGGCGGAGCGTTGATCGGCCATTTTCTAAAAAGTCGCAGAGCGTGGTTTATTTTCAACTTAGTGATGGGGCTATTAACCGCGGCGTGTGTGCCATTAATTTGGCTCGAATAAAAAAGGGGGGATAGACAACCCCCCATTGCATTGATTGGCTTTATGTTAAATCGATATTTTTGCTGCCAAATAAGTAAGTGAAAATAAATCCACATACATAAGCAACAGCAATACCACCAACATACACAGCCATTCCTGCAAATACGCCTTGGGCTGATGTCATTAGCGGAATGGCGACAAGACCCGATGGCCCGAATACGGTATTAAGCCCGACAGGTAACCCCATCCAAGCGATTAGCCCAATGAAGAAACCACCCGCAGCACCACCCAAGCAAGCCGTTACAAAAGGTTTTACTCGAGGCAAGGTGACACCATAAATCAGCGGTTCGCCGATACCGAGGAAACCCGGAATGATAGCGCCACGAATTTGATTACGTAAGATAGAGCCTTTCTTCGCTTTCGCATAGAGCGCTAATGCTGCACCGACTTGTCCTGCCCCCGCCATTGCTAAAATAGGGAATAGGGAGTTGAAGCCTTGTGCATCCACTAGGGCAAAGTAGACGGGAACAAACCCTTGGTGTACACCAAACATCACCGCAATCAAGAATAAACCCGCTAATATTGCCGTTCCGAAAGGATTACCGTTTAAGTGCATAAACAGCCATGACATGCCATTAAATAACCAGCTTCCTAGTGGCATAATGACAACATAAGCGGCAGCACCAACAATAAGCAACGTGATGGTTGATGTTAAAATCATATCGAGGTTAGAAGGAATGATTTTACGGACTTGTTTTTCAACCGATGCACCGAAAATACAAGCGATTAACACGCCAATAATGCTACCACGCGGGTCGATATCCCAACCAAAGAAGTTGGTCATTCCAGAAAAGACCCCTGAAGTGGCATTTGGGTCATAACCAAGGACGAATAGTGCAGCGATGATAGCACCATTGACGCCACTTCCACCGAATGCTTTTTGCGCGTTATAACCAATCAGAATACTTAAAAAGCTAAATAGCCCCTTACTAAACACTGACATATACAGGATCAGATGAACTGCGAATGTCTGTTGTTCAGGCGACTTCGGTAAACCCCCAGGGTAAAGGGTTTGAGTTGCTAACGTAGCAAAACCGAGTAATAAGCCTGCTGCAATAAAGCCCGGAATAAGAGGGGTAAAAATGGTCGCAAACTTAGATAAAAAACGATGAATTGCACTTGTTTGCTTTTGCTTCATTTGCTGTTTATTGGATGAAGCGAGGGCATTTAAGTTATTTTCTAATGATGTATCGATGTTAGAAAAGAAACCAGATTCATCGCTTTCTAAGAGCTGATTCATGAGATCAGAGGCGGTTTGTGCTTTGCCGGGGCCGAGTACAATCTGCAATTGATCTTCACTTTCAATCACACCAAGAACGCCGGGGATCTGTTTAATTGCTGTTTTATCGACAAGTTGGTCATTGTTGAGGGTCAAACGTAAACGTGTCATACAGTTTCCTGCATGACGAATATTTTCACTACCCCCGACATTTTGCAGGATTGCCTGCATCATTTCTTTTGTTATTTTAGCCATGCCATTTACCCTATCAGTTCCCGTGTATTAAACGGACTTTGCGACATTAAGAGCTGTACGAATAAAACCTTGGTTGTCCGATAGCAATTGACGCGCTTCCTGAGCATCAAGCCCAGATAAGATCATCAAAATTGCAGTCTTACAGTGTCTTTGGCATTGTTGTAGTGCTAGCTCCGCAGTTTGCCTGTCACACTCAGTTGCCTCCATGACAATTTTGACTTGTCTCTCAACCAATTTGGCATTGGTTGCCTCGACATCCACCATTAAATTACCGAAAACCTTTCCGATACGGATCATGGCGCCAGTCGTGATCATATTGAGCACCAGTTTTTGTGCAGTACCTGCTTTCATACGTGAAGAGCCAGTCACGACTTCAGGCCCGACAATAGGGGTGATGGCGATATCGGCAGCATTTGCGACAGGGCTATTCGGATTACAGCTGATTGAAGCGGTAGCTGCGCCGACCTTGCGCGCATAAGCCAGTGCCCCGAGTACATAAGGTGTACGCCCACTTGCCGCGATACCCACTAAAACATCTTTATCGTTAAATTGGATATTAAGCAGGTCTTGCTCACCCAGCTCTGGCTTATCTTCGGCATTTTCCACAGCGCGAAAAATAGCTTGGTGACCGCCAGCGATTAAGCCGACCACCTGTTCATGAGGTGTACCGTAGGTAGGAGGGCATTCACTGGCATCTAAAATTCCTAAACGGCCAGAAGTGCCAGCACCAACATAAATTAAGCGGCCACCATTAAGAAATGCTTGGGCCACCTTATCGACAAGTTGGGCAACTTGCGGCAGGACTTTCTCAACCGCTAAAGGCACTTGCTTGTCTTCGTTATTAATGACTTGCAACATATCGATGGTCGACAGTTGATCGATATTGGTGCTCGCGGCGTTACGGCTTTCAGTTACCATTCTGCTTAAGTCAATGGTCATAATAAATTACTCCTACCTCAGTTAATGAGGCGATATTAAGGAATTATTTATTCCAGTGA
This sequence comes from Providencia sp. PROV122, assembly GCF_028482365.1. Taxonomy (NCBI): domain Bacteria; kingdom Pseudomonadati; phylum Pseudomonadota; class Gammaproteobacteria; order Enterobacterales; family Morganellaceae; genus Providencia; species Providencia sp. PROV122. Next base: position 106,919 of record NZ_JAMPQI010000018.1, read on the forward strand.
TGTGATAATGATCACGGCGTTCTCTATTCTGAATTGCCAATATGAAAGAATATTTTCGGATAATTTAGATTGCTTAAATAAATTACTTATTGAATTTAAAGGATTAAAACTAAGTAATGAAGTTATTCTAATAGGAATAATTTATTTTTTATTATATTCAACAAATAAGGAATTAAGGATGACTTTACTGGATACCATCACTTGTTTGCTGCCAAGACTTGCGGAAAACCAACGTAGGATCGCTCAGTTTATTCTTGAGAAGCCAGAGCGTGTACTGAGCTTATCGTCACAGCAGTTAGCGGAAACATTAAATGTGAGCCAATCCGCTGTGGTGAAATTTAGCCAAAAAGTCGGTGTCAAAGGGTATCCAGCATTGAAGTTAGCGTTAAGTGAGATCATCGGACGGCAGCAATTTGATGAGGCCAATCCGCATACGGCGTTGCATAACCGTATCACGCAAAATGATAACTTGATGGTAGTTGCACAAAAATTAGCATTAGAAAAAAATTATTCGATTACTGAAACAACTCGCCATATTGATTTCAAACTGTTTGAAAAAATTGTGGATGCCATTGATAAATCCCAGCGTGTACAAATTGTTGGCATTGGCGGCTCGGGGTTAACCGCGAAGGATTTAAGCTATAAATTACAAAAGATAGGCATTACCACATTGGTGGAATCCGATCATCATGTGCAAATTGCTGCAGCGTTGACATTGACCCCACAAGATACACAGATTGTCATTTCTTTTACGGGCAAACGTAAAGACATGCTGACCGCCGCGAGTATTGCACGTAAGCAAGGCGCGAATGTGATTGCAATCACCCGTAGCCGGCTGTCACCGCTTGCTCAATTAGCTGATTATGTGCTTGAGAGTATCGCGGAAGAAAATGAATGGCGCAGTTCATCGATTTCCTCACGCACGGCACAAAATACCTTAACCGATCTGCTGTTTATGGCGCTATTACAAAAACGTGAAGCACGGGCGAAAATGTTGGTGATGAATGCGCGAGTCATGATCAACAGGCTAGATGAATAAAAATAAAGCTGTTTTTTATCAATTAGTAATCCGCTTGTTTTTGCAAAAAGTACCTATTTGCGTTAAGACTAATGTAGTGAGTGAATAATTTGACGTAATTTATAGGGGCATTATTAATGAGGGCATTAATTGTTTATACCGAGCTAACGGATAAAGATTCCGTGATTAGCCATGCCGTAGCAAGACTTGCCAGTGAGTTGAATGATGAGCATGTGGAAACTGTCATTATTCGTGACTTTGAAGATGGCCTCGCTTATATCCGTTCAAATACCAGTATTGATTGCTTGTTATACGGTCGCGATATGTCGGATCGTGACGAACAAATCCAAGCACATCGCTTAATTACGCAATTACACCGAAGGCAAGAAGATGTACCGGTTTTCTTGCTTAGTGACCGTGAAGAGGCATTGGTCGCCTTTGACCGCAATATGATGGAGCAAGTTGACGAGTTCGCATGGATATTGGAGGACTCTGCCGACTTTATTGCGGGTCGAGTACTTGCCGCTATCCAACGTTATCGCTCACAACTACTCCCGCCGCTCATGAAAAGCCTCATTAAATACAGTGATGTTCATGAATATTCATGGGCAGCGCCGGGGCACCAAGGAGGTGTTGGTTTTACCAAAACGCCTGCTGGACGTATTTACCATGATTTTTTTGGTGAAAATCTCTTTCGTACAGATATTGGTATTGAACGGGTGGCTGTGGGATCGCTACTGGATCATACCGGTGCATTTGGTGAGTGTGAAAAAAACGCCGCTCGCATTTTTGGCGCCGACCAATCTTATTCCGTGGTGGTCGGTACGTCCGGCTCTAATCGGACAATTATGCAGGCCTGTATGACCGATGATGATGTGGTGGTGATTGACCGTAACTGCCATAAATCGATCGAGCAGGGCTTGATTTTAACGGGAGCAAAACCCGTTTATATGATCCCAAGTCGTAACCGTTACGGTATTATCGGGCCAATTTACCCAAAAGAAATGACCCCAGATGCGATTAAATTTAAAATCGCGGCTAACCCGTTAACGAAAGGTAAAGTAAAGCAAAAACCCGCTTATAGTGTGGTGACTAACTGTACTTATGATGGTGTCTGCTATAACGCACGTAAAGTGCAAGATTTGCTCGATGGCTCTTTAGACCGTATTCATTTTGATGAGGCTTGGTATGGTTACGCGCGCTTTAACCCGCTTTATCGTAACCACTTTGCCATGCGTGACGAAGAGCGGACAGAAAACGAGCCGACTATCTTCGCTACCCATTCCACCCATAAATTACTCAATGCGCTGTCTCAAGCGTCGTTTATTCATGTGCGTAACGGGCGTAACGCCATTGACTTTAATCGTTTTAATCAAGCCTATCTAATGCACTCAACAACCTCACCGCTATATGCTATTTGTGCATCTAATGATATTGCTGCCGACATGATGGATGGCAATAGTGGGCGTTCACTGACGGATGAAGTGATCCGAGAATCTATCGACTTTAGGCAATCTTTAGCCTACCTATATAAAGAGTTTCTCAATGATGATGAATGGTTTTTCAAACCTTGGAATCAGGAGATGGTGAAAGACCCCGCAACAGGGAAACGATACGCCTTTGAAGATGCACCTGTTGAATTATTGATGAGGGAACAGAGTTGTTGGGTAATGCACCCTGAAGATAAATGGCATGGTTTTAATGATATTCCTGATAATTGGGCCATGCTAGACCCCATTAAAGTGAGTATTCTTGCTCCCGGTATGGGAGACGATGGAAAGCTGTTAGATACAGGGGTTCCTGCCGCTCTCGTGACAGCATGGCTGAATCACTATGGCATTGTGCCAACAAGAACGACGGATTTCCAAATTATGTTCTTATTCTCCATGGGCATCACCAAAGGAAAATGGGGAACATTAGTTAATACGTTACTTTCCTTTAAACGCCATTATGATAACAACACTGCCTTGAAAAAGGTGTTACCCGAAGTCGTGGCGTCAGCACCTGAAATTTATGGTGAAATGGGGTTACGTGATCTCGGCGATAAAATGTTTGCCTATCTACAAAAAAATAATCCGGGTGCACGATTAAATCAGGCCTATTCGCAATTACCTCAAGTGATGATGACTCCACGCGATGCCTATCAACAAATAGTCGCTAACCGTGTTGAAGCCGTACCCGTTGATCAGCTCATGGGGAGAGTGGCTGCAAATTCGATTATTCCTTATCCACCGGGGATCCCGATGCTCTTATCGGGGGAGAACTTTGGTGATGAAAATAGCCCGCATATTCATTATCTACGGAGTTTACAGGCATGGGATAGTGAATTTCCCGGGTTTGAGCATGAAACAGAAGGAACAGAAATTATTGATGGCCAATATTATGTGATGTGTGTGAAAACATGTGACGAATAAGCGATAAAAGATAGCCCGATATTAAATGGGCTATCTTAATCAAACAATTATGCGTTGGCCTCAAATTCGCTAGTCATGGTTTCAAGCTGCTCTTGCAACTCCATCCACGCCATTTCTACCTCTTCTAATGCGTTTTTTTGCTCCGTTTGCTTTTTCAGGCACTCGGTCAATTCAGCTTTACGCTCTTGCTCATAAATTGCAGTGTCAGATAATGTTGCTTCCAATTCTGCTAGCAGCGTTGAATGTTTCTCCATTTTCTTTTCCAACTCAATCAATTTTTTACGGATAGGCTGAGTTTGTTGACGAAACTCTGCTTCGCGGCGCTTTTGATCTTTCCTATCTTGCGCAGTGACCGTTGCGTTATTGGTTGGTCGCTCTTTTTCTTGCAATTCACGAACCTGCTGCAACTCCAGTTTATTTTGCTCTGCTAGCCATTGCTGGTAATCATCTAAATCACCATCAAAAGGCTCTACTAAACCGTCGTGCACGAGATACAAATCATCCGTTGTTGAGCGTAATAAGTGCCTATCATGGGAAACGACAACTAATGCACCTTCAAAATCAATTAAAGCTTCTGTTAAGGCTTGGCGCATATCTAAATCAAGATGGTTGGTTGGCTCATCGAGTAGTAACAGATTAGGCCGTTGCCAAACAATCAATGCCAACACTAAGCGTGCTTTTTCCCCTCCAGAAAAACGCCCGCTAGGATCAGTAACTTGATCGCCTTTGAAACCAAACCCTCCCAAATAATCACGTAACTGTTGTTCAGTCTCTTGTGGCGCAATTCGTGCTAGGTGCTGTAAAGGGGATTCATCCGCATGCAAGTACTCAAGCTGATGCTGTGCGAAATAGCCGAGTTTAATCCCTTTCGCTAGCGATACTACGCCTTGCAGAGGCTGCAAATCACCTGCAAGTAGTTTAATCAGTGTCGATTTACCTGCGCCATTACGGCCCAATAAACCAATACGAGAGCCTGGTACTAAATTCAATTTGATTGAGTTTAGGATGACTTTATCACCATAACCCGCGCTGACTTTCTCCATTTTTAATAATGGATTTGGCAAACTCTCTGGCTGGCGGAATGAAAAATGAAACGGATTATCCACATGTGCAGGTGCCACCATTTCCATACGCTCTAACATCTTAATACGGCTTTGTGCTTGTTTCGCTTTGGTGGCTTTTGCTCTAAATCGGTCGATATAACTTTGTAAGTGAGCCGCTTTAGCCTGCTGACTCTCATAGAGAGATTGTTGCTGAGCGAGTTTCGTGGCGCGTTGACGTTCAAATGAGGAGTAGTTGCCCGTATATTCGAACATTGTTTCTTGTTCAATATGCAGCACTTTATCGATAATAGGATCGAGGAAGTCTCGGTCATGAGAAATTAATATTAATGTGCCGGGATAGCTTTTGAGCCATTTTTCTAGCCAAATAACAGCATCTAAATCAAGGTGGTTGGTCGGTTCGTCCAACAGCAAGAGGTCTGAGCGACATAGCAGCGCTTGAGCAAGGTTAAGGCGCATACGCCATCCACCTGAAAAAGATTTTACAGGCTCTTGTAACTGGTTTTGGCTAAAACCTAGGCCATGTAATAGGCTAGAGGCGCGAGAGCGGATGCTCCAAGCATTAATTGCATCAAGTTGACCATGCAAGGCCGCGATTGCATTACCATCATTTTTTTCGTTGGCAAGTTGTAGCTGTTGTTCAAGCGCACGAAATTCGCGATCACCATCAATGACATATTCTAGAGCAGGAACATCCAGCGCAGGTGTTTCTTGATTAACCCATGCCAGTGACCATGTGCTGGGAAAGCTAGCTGAGCCTGCTTCTGCTTGTAATTCACCTTTGAGTAACGCAAGCAGTGTGGATTTGCCACAGCCATTTTTCCCCACGAGCCCAACTTTTTGACCGGGGTTAACTGTAGCGGTGGCATTGTCCAGAAGAACACGTACGCCACGGCGAATTTGTAAGGAAGAGAAAACAATCATAGCAGCCGTCAGTTGAAAATATGTTAAATTAAATAATGAATACCCTCAGATTTTCAACAAGCGTATGGCCATATGAAAATGACGGGGCGTAAAAATAAAAGCGCTTTACCAAAAGCTGCATGGTAACGGAAAATTATCCGTCTGACACGCCTTTGAGGAGGGAAAGATGTCAAATAAATTGAAAATACTGGTGCTCTATGCACACCCAGATCCTGATGAATCCGTCGCCAATAAAGCTTTACTCAAAGCCGTTGAGGATTTAGAACATGTCACAATTCATGATCTGTATGCGACGTATCCTGACTATTTTATTGATGTGACGGCAGAGCAAAAATTGTTATGCCAGCACGATATTATTGTATTTCAACACCCACTTTATACCTATAGCTGTCCGGCCTTATTAAAAGAGTGGTTTGATAGGGTATTAACTCGCCGTTTCGCAACGGATATGGGATATCAAAAGCTAAAAGGGAAATATTGGCGTTCCATTATTACTACAGGGGAACCTCAAGAGGCCTATCAATACGGAGGGTATAACCATTACCCTTTGAGCGATATTTTACGGCCTTTTGAATTAACGGCAGCGATGTGTGATATGCAATGGTTAGAGCCAAGTGTGATTTATGCAGCACGTCGGCAAGATAAAAAACAGTTACAACAGATTATTGCGGGATATCGCGAATGGATTCAACAGCCGCTACAAATTGGAGGGCTATCCTAATGGGGCAACTCGATATCTTTGAATCTGTGATTATTTTCTTGTGTGCTGGTGTAGTGATGGTGCCCATCGCACAAAAAATTCGTTTAGGGGCGGTACTGGGTTACCTTCTCGCAGGGATTGTGATCGGGCCATTTGTATTTGGCTTTATCCATAACGTTGACGATATTCTCCATTTCTCAGAAATGGGCGTTGTCTTTTTGATGTTTCTGATTGGATTGGAACTGAAACCATCCAAACTGTGGGAGCTACGCCGCTCAATTTTTGGGGTAGGAACGGCTCAAGTCGTTGTGACGGCTGCTTTAATGGCAGGTTTACTCTTTTTAGCTAAGTTCTCTTGGCAAGCTGCCGTTGTGGGTGGTCTTGGTATGGCGATGTCATCAACCGCAATGGCATTGCAACTCATGAACGAAAAAGGGATGTCCAACAAAGAGAGCGGGCAGCTAGGGTTTTCGGTTTTGCTATTCCAAGATATGGCGGTGATCCCGATAATGGCGTTGATCCCACTGTTAGCCGGCGATACAGCAAGTAATGATTGGTATCGTATAGGGATAAAAGTGGTGGCATTCGCTGGCCTTTGGGTTGTAGGACGCTATCTGTTACGCCCAATGTTCCGTCTTGCTGCAAAATCTGGCGTACATGAAATCTTTACCGCGGCGGCATTGCTCGTGGTGCTTGGCTCTGCACTGATTATGGAAAGCCTTGGCTTCTCTATGGCATTAGGTACGTTTATGGCTGGTGTAATGCTGGCGGAAACGGAATTTCGTCATGAATTAGAGATCAATATAGAGCCATTTAAAGGGCTATTATTGGGGCTATTTTTTATCTCAGTAGGGATGTCGTTAAATTTACAAGTCCTTTGGTCATACCTACCGCAAGTTTTGCTTGGGGTGTTGGCTTTAGTCACGGTTAAAGCATTGGTTTTATATATCTTAAGTTGGATAGCAAGATTACGCGGTGGCGCGAGAGCTCAATTTTCAGGGGTATTAAGCCAAGGTGGTGAATTTGCTTTTGTTATTTTTGCGACCGCCTCTGGGGCAAGCGTGATTGATGAAAGGCAAATGGATCTACTGTTAGTCGTCGTCACCTTGTCTATGATGACGACGCCACTTGTGATGCAGTTGATAGATGCCTACCTCAACTACCGTTATAATCGACAGCCAACGTCCACGGAGAAGCCCTTTGTGGAAGATAACGACCCACACGTTATTTTGGTTGGCTTTGGGCGGATGGGGCAAGTCGTCGGGCGTTTATTGATGGCGAACAAAGTTAAAATTACGGTACTTGAGCAGGATGTCACGGCAATTAGTACCATGCGCCGTTATGGTTATACGGTGTATTATGGGGATGCGCGCGAATTACAACTGCTACGCTCTGCTGGGGCAGATAAAGCGAAGGCGATTGTGATCACGAGCGATGTTCCCGAAGAGGTCATGGAAATTGTTCATTTATGCCAAGAAAATTTCCCTAACCTGCATATTATTGCTAGGGCGAAAGGGCGCGTTGAAGCCCATGAATTATTGCAAAGCGGCGTTAAAGATTTCAGCCGTGAAACGTTCTCCAGTGCGCTAGAGCTTGGCAGCAAGGCGTTAATCAGTACGGGAATGCACCCTCATAAAGCCTATCGTGCAAAACAGCATTTTAGGAGCTTAGATATGCGGGTATTAAGAGAGATTATCCCTGAAAATGAAGGGGATAGTGGTCAAATTTCCCGTGTGAAAGAGGCTCGTAGAGAATTAAATGAGCTGTTCGAAAAAGAGATGCTTAGAGAGCACCGCCAGCCTCATAGCTGGAATCATGATGAATAAAGGATAGGACAATGTCGTCAACACGTAAGCGATTTATTGCAGGGGCAACATGCCCTAAATGTCAGTCACAAGACACTCTTATGATGTGGCGTGAAGATAAAATTGATGTCGTCGAATGTGTGAATTGTGGGGATCAGCAGCGCCAAGTTGACGATAGTGCAACGCCTCATGTACGCAAGCAGGAACAAGTTATCGGAATTTTTACACCTGAGTAAGAGAATTTTGTCAATTCTCAATACAGCCGTCTTGTTTTCCGGTACAATTAGCAAAATTTTTTCCCCCTCTATGGGTAGTAGGAGATGTCATGAAAGTAGCAAACGATTTGGTAGTCAGCTTGGCTTATCAAGTAAGAACAGAAGACGGTGTTTTAGTTGATGAGTCCCCGGCAAATGCGCCACTCGACTATCTACATGGCCGTGGTTCTTTAATTTCAGGTTTGGAAAAAGCGCTAGAAGGCCGTGCGGTGGGTGATCACTTTGACGTTGAAGTGGCATCAGACGACGCATATGGTCAATACGATGAAAATTTAGTTCAGCGTGTTCCAAAAGATGTGTTTATGGGCGTTGAAGAACTACAAGTTGGTATGCGCTTCTTGGCTGATACAGATATGGGACCAGTGCCAGTTGAAATTACTGGTATTGAAGGTGATGAAGTGATCGTTGATGGTAACCACATGTTGGCTGGTCAAAACCTAAAATTCAATGTTGAGATCATCGCAATTCGTGAAGCAACAGAAGAAGAATTAGCTCATGGTCACGCACATGGCGCTCACGGTCATGATCATGACCATGAAGGGGGTTGCTGTGGCGGTGGTCACGGTCATAGCCATGGCGAAGAAGGTGGTTGCTGTGGTGGTGGCGAAGGTCACGGACATGGTCACAAACACGGCGGTTGTGGCTGCCACTAATTAATCAATATTAAAAAAAGGAAAGCATTGAAATAGCTTTCCTTTTTTGTTTTTATAATGGGTGAAAACTTAATAGTGTGGCGGTGGTGTTTCTTCTTCAGGCCTCGCAAGATGCGAGGATTGTGATGATTTTAGTCTTTCAGCCACAATACGGATATGCTCTTGTAATTTAGACAGTTGCATTTGTTGGTCCGTAATGACTTGGTTGAGCTGTTCTATCGTTACCTCTTGAAAAGCAACTTTGCTTTCCAAAAGCTCAAGGCGTTGTTCAAAAGCGTCCGATGAATCCATTTAGTGGCTCCTTATGGTTTTTCATCATAAAAAAATCATCATAATAACTGAACATTACAAATCAATAGATAAGTTTTAGTTAAAAGGATAGGCGTTGAAACCTCTTTTTGTTAATGTTGTCTAAGTAGTCAATTCTGTTGCTTACTATTCTATACTAAAGATTATGAAGTAAGTAACAACGCATACTTATAATAGATATCGGAGATTAGGATGAAATCACTGTTTAAGGCAAGTCTTCTGGCAACGACATTGGCGCTAGCTTTCGGAGCACCACAAGTTATGGCCGCTGAAACGACAACGAAAGCGCCAACAAGTAGCGCATTTAAATCAGCCGAAGAGCGTAATGCCTATGCGTTAGGGGCATCTTTAGGCCGCTATATGCAAAACTCACTGGATGAGCAGAAAAATATTGGTATCAATTTAGATAAAGCGCAACTGCTTGCAGGCGTTCAAGATGCGTTTAACAACAAAAGTAAAATGACGGATGCAGAAGTTGAAGAAACTTTGCGTCAGTTTGAAGGCCAAGTGAAAGAAGCAGCTGAAAAAAAAATGAAAGATGAGTCAGCGGCTAACGAAAAAGCAGGTGCTGAATATCGTGAAAAATACGCGAAAGAAAAAGGCGTAGTGAAAACGAAATCTGGTCTGTTATACAAAATTGAAAAAGAAGGTACTGGCGCTAAACCTAAAGCAGATGATACCGTTGTTGTTCATTATAAAGGTACATTAGTTGACGGTACTGAGTTCGATAGCTCATATTCACGTAATGAACCTCTGACAATCCCACTGAATTCAGTGATTAAAGGTTGGACCGAAGGTCTAGTTAACGTGAAAAAAGGCGGGAAAATCCAGTTAGTGATCCCTGCAGAACTGGCGTACGGTGAAAATGGTGTTCCAGGTATTCCTGCTAACTCCACACTGGTGTTTGATGTTGAATTGTTAGATATCAAGCCAACAGGCAAATAACTTTTAAGCAGTAGTTTAAAAAACCCAGCATTGTCTGGGTTTTTTACGTTAAGACGGGATCAACTTATTTTTTGCGAAGAAAAAGTTAAACAAGATATAATAAATAATTAGTTGATTATGCTGACATATTTAAGAAAAGCCATCTGGAATTTGATTTCGAATAAGTTTATTGATTATTTGCTAAAAATAATGCTTATTTTGTTTAAAACTTGTGATAAAACAAACTGTCTTGCATGCAATCGCTTGACGGCAGCGCCCCGTAGTTTTAACTTCACTATATAACGTTTTATTATTTCTTCGCCTTATTTACTGACGCTTTATAATGAAATGCAGGCAAAAGCCTCTAACAATTAACGCCTCATTAGTCAGATTGGTGAATTTTCGTACACTTGAAGGATGGTGTTTAAAAATGTCTAACTCAGTACTTTCAAATGATCACAGTGATATTAATTTACTTAATAATGAGCCTTTCACCCAAACCGATCATGAAATTCTAAAATCTTATGAAGCGGCCGTTGATGGCTTAGCTATGTTGATAGGTGCACATTGTGAAATTGTCCTTCATTCTCTGGAAGATTTAAAATGTTCAGCCGTCAGAATAGCCAACGGGCAACATACAGGGCGTAAAATTGGTTCACCAATCACGGATCTTGCATTGCGTATGCTGCATGACATGGCTGATGAAGAATCTAATGTATCAAAAGCCTATTTCACCAAGGCTAAAAGCGGCGATTTAATGAAATCGGTTACGATTGCCATTCGTAACCGCAATCAGCGTGTCATTGGCTTACTGTGTATTAACATGAATCTTGATGTGCCATTCTCAGAAATCATCAAAAGTTTTGTCCCTGAAGAGAAGCAAGATGTGACTTCAGACGTTAACTTTGCCTCCTCAGTCGATGATTTGGTTGCACAAACATTAGAATATACGATTGAAGAAGTTAGCTCTGATCGTAATGTGTCAAATAATGCGAAAAATAAACAGGTTGTCCTGAATCTTTATGAAAAAGGGATTTTTGATATCAAAGATGCGATAAACCAAGTTGCAGATCGCCTAAATATCTCTAAACATACTGTTTATCTCTATATTCGCCAGTTTAAGAGTGGGGAATGAACACACAACCTCTAACATACTGTTTGCTGGTGACCGGGCCTGCTTATGGTACTCAGCAAGCCGCGAGTGCTTACCAATTTGCTCATGCCCTTCTTGAAGAAGGGCATTGTTTAAAAACACTGTTTTTTTACAGTGAAGGTGTCACAAATGCGAATGCGCTCACTTCACCTGCCAATGATGAATTTAATTTAGTGAAAGCATGGCAACAGCTTGCTCAAAAGTCGGGTTGTGAAATGCATATCTGTGTGTCTGCTGCATTGCGCCGTGGTGTGGTCGATAAAGAACAAGCTGAGCTACTCTCCCTTGCTGTCAGTAACCTCGGTGATGGCTTTATCATGAGCGGATTAGGCAGTTTGGCAGAAGCAATGATGACGGCAGATCGTACAATCCGTTTTTAGGGCTTCCTCGTTCTACTGTAAAACTAGCATGATATTGCAGTAGAAATGGTGACGTTCGTGGGGGATCCGTGCGAATGATGCCGTTACCTCAATGCCTAGCCGCATTTCGAATTATTTAGAGCAGATATGAAAAAATTCGCTTTTGTTTTTACATCAATGCCTCATGGAAATGCCAGTGGCCGAGAAGGGTTAGATGCCTTATTGGCGACATCAGCACTGACGGAGGATATTTCCGTGTTTTTCTTGTCGGATGGTGTGTGCCAGTTACTGGCAAATCAAAATCCCACTGAAATTTTAGCGCGGGACTATATTTCTACCTTTAAAATTTTGCCGCTTTACGATATCGACAATATTTACATTTGCTCTGATTCTTTAAAGGAAAGAGGAATTTGCGAAGAGAGTCGATGGATTGTGGACGCGAGTGTCATCAATTCGACACAAATTCGCGATAAATTATCCAAATGTGATGTTGTGCTTAAATTTTGATCTGTTGTAGGATCTTTTCTATGCTTTATACTATAGCAACTTCACCTTTCCATTGTGATTTCACGGCCATTTTGCGGCTGATTGCGCCAGATGATGCGGTATTACTGATACAAGACGGTGTGATTGCCGCGGTAAGTCAATCGACTCATTTACGTGAACTGCAACAAAAAGGTGCGCGAGTCTACGCATTAGATGCAGATGTTAATGCCCGCGGCTTGCAGAATATGATTTCAGAGCAGGTGTCTTTAGCCTCATATCGAGATTTTGTACAGCTCACAGTGAGTCATAAACAACATTTTGCCCTATAAAAGGGTTAAAAGTTGTATATTTCTTGACACCTGAGTCAGTCAGCAATAAAATTTCGCGTCCTCGTGTATCGTCATGTTGGCGAACGAGGTCGAAAATCCGTGTTTACGAAGCAAAAAAACCAGGAGCTTTTTTAATAATGGCAACTATTAATCAGCTGGTACGCAAATCACGTAGCTCGAAAGTTGTTAAAAGCAACGTTCCAGCACTGGAAGCTTGCCCGCAAAAACGTGGCGTATGTACTCGTGTATATACCACCACTCCTAAAAAACCAAACTCAGCACTACGTAAAGTATGCCGTGTTCGTTTAACTAATGGTTATGAAGTTTCTTCCTACATCGGTGGTGAAGGCCACAACTTGCAGGAACACTCCGTAATCCTGATCCGTGGCGGTCGTGTTAAAGACTTGCCAGGTGTGCGTTATCACACCGTTCGCGGTGCACTGGACTGCTCTGGTGTTAAAGACCGCAAACAAGCCCGTTCTAAATACGGTGCTAAGAAACCTAAGGCTTAATGGTTCTCCGTTAAGTAAGGCCAAACATTTTTAAACTTAATGTCAAAATACTCGAATCGAGTTTTGGGCAAACCTGAATTAAAAACGGAGTAATATCCATGCCACGTCGTCGCGTAATTGGTCAACGTAAAATTCTTCCAGATCCTAAGTTCGGATCAGAATTACTGGCCAAATTTGTGAACATCCTGATGGTAGACGGGAAAAAATCTACTGCTGAAGCAATCGTATATAACGCGCTTGAGACCCTGGCTCAGCGTTCTGGTAAGAGTGAACTTGATGCATTCGAACTTGCACTAGACAACGTGCGTCCGACTGTGGAAGTTAAATCCCGCCGTGTTGGTGGTTCAACTTACCAAGTTCCTGTAGAAGTTCGTCCGGTTCGTCGTAATGCACTGGCAATGCGTTGGATCGTTGATGCTGCTCGTAAACGCGGTGATAAGTCAATGGCTCTGCGCCTGGCAAACGAATTATCGGATGCAGCTGAAAACAAAGGTTCTGCTGTTAAGAAACGTGAAGACGTTCACCGTATGGCAGAAGCTAACAAGGCGTTCGCTCACTACCGTTGGTAATTTCACCACGTTAGTGTTTCTGAGGGTAGCTTTCTGCTACCCTTTAAATGATGAATTGAACGCCCACGAGAGAGGAAAAAATGGCTCGTCAAACGCCCATATCACGCTATCGTAACATCGGTATCAGTGCACACATCGACGCCGGTAAAACAACAACTTCTGAACGTATTCTGTTTTATACAGGTGTAAACCATAAAATTGGTGAAACTCACGAAGGTTCTGCAACAATGGACTGGATGGAGCAGGAGCAAGAACGTGGTATTACTATCACGTCTGCAGCGACTACTGCATTCTGGTCTGGTATGGCAAAACAATTCGAACCACACCGTATTAACATTATCGACACCCCAGGACACGTTGACTTCACAATCGAAGTAGAACGTTCTATGCGTGTTCTTGATGGTGCGGTCATGGTTTACTGTGCAGTTGGTGGTGTTCAGCCACAGTCTGAAACAGTATGGCGTCAGGCTAACAAATATAAAGTTCCACGTATCGCGTTCGTTAACAAAATGGACCGTATGGGTGCAAACTTCCTGCGTGTTGTTGATCAATTAAAAACACGTTTGGCTGCAAACCCAGTTCCACTTCAACTGCCAGTTGGTGCTGAAGAAGGCTTCACCGGCGTTGTTGACTTGATCAAAATGAAAGCGATCAAGTGGAGCGATGAAGATCAGGGCGTTACCTTCGAATACGAAGATATCCCTGCAAACATGCAAGAACAAGCTGAAGAATGGCATAACTTCCTCGTTGAATCTGCTGCTGAAGCATCAGAAGAACTGATGGAAAAATATTTGGGCGGTGATGAACTGTCTGAAGAAGAGATCAAAGCGGCTCTTCGCCAACGCGTTCTTGCAAGCGAAATTATCCTGGTTACCTGTGGTTCTGCATTTAAGAACAAAGGTGTTCAGGCAATGCTGGATGCAGTTATTGAGTACTTACCATCTCCGACAGATGTACCTGCAATCAACGGTATTCTGGATGACGGTAAAGATACTCCAGCGGAACGTCACGCAAGTGACGATGAGCCGTTCTCATCTTTAGCATTTAAAATTGCAACTGACCCGTTCGTTGGTAACCTGACGTTCTTCCGTGTTTACTCTGGTTTTGTTAACTCAGGTGACACTGTACTGAACCCAGTTAAAGCTAAAAAAGAGCGTTTTGGTCGTATCGTTCAGATGCACGCTAACAAGCGTGAAGAGATTAAAGAAGTTCGCGCTGGTGACATCGCGGCTGCTATCGGTCTGAAAGACGTTACTACAGGTGATACTCTGTGTGCGGTTGATGCACCAATCATCCTAGAACGTATGGAATTCCCAGAGCCAGTAATCTCTGTTGCAATTGAACCAAAAACTAAAGCTGACCAAGAAAAAATGGGTATCGCATTGGGCCGTCTGGCTCAGGAAGACCCATCATTCCGCGTATCAAGTGATGAAGAAACAGGTCAAACTATCATCGCTGGTATGGGTGAATTGCACTTGGACGTTCTGGTTGACCGTATGCGTCGTGAATTTAAAGTTGAAGCGAACGTTGGTAAACCACAAGTTGCTTACCGTGAAGCTATCACTGCGAAAGTTACTGATATCGAAGGTAAACACGCGAAACAGTCTGGTGGTCGTGGTCAGTACGGTCACGTGGTTATCGATATGTACCCACTTGACAAAAATGATAAAGACGGCGTTCCAATGGATTACGAATTTATCAACGAAATCAAAGGTGGTGTTATCCCTGGTGAATACATCCCTGCCGTTGATAAAGGTATCCAAGAGCAGTTGAAATCTGGCCCACTGGCTGGTTACCCTGTTGTTAACATGGGTATTCGTCTGCACTTTGGTTCTTACCATGATGTTGACTCATCTGAACTGGCATTTAAACTGGCGGCATCAATCGCGTTTAAAGATGGCTTCAAAAAAGCGAAACCTGTTCTGCTTGAGCCAATCATGAAAGTTGAGGTGGAAACACCAGAAGACTACATGGGTGACGTAATTGGTGACTTGAACCGTCGCCGTGGTCTGATTGAAGGTATGGATGACATGGCAACTGGTAAAATTGTCCGTGCACAAGTACCATTGTCAGAAATGTTTGGCTACGCGACTGACCTGCGTTCACAAACGCAAGGTCGTGCTTCATACTCAATGGAGTTCTTGAAGTACAATGAAGCACCAAACAACGTTGCACAAGCTGTTATCGAAGCTCGTAACGCTAAATAATCGGTTTTAATCGATTTAACTACTTTAATTAAGTTCCTTCTTCACAGTGAAGAAGGAACTCCATAAGGAATAGAGTCG